>WTHW01000206.1 GCA_011526395.1 Alphaproteobacteria bacterium | reverse complement strand
CTCCAATGCTGCAGAAATGCCTGTAAAACCGCCACCTAATATCAAGACATCATAGCTGTGCGTATGATCATGCTTTGGCTTGAATGAGAGGGTCTCTAAGTCTTTTTGATAGGCTGAAAAGGGGCTTTTTTGCATCAAAATCTCTTACTACTATTCGGCACAACCATATGCTGTTTGGCAACGAAACTCATTGATAAAAGGGTTTTTACCTCTTACTCTAAATCTAGCAGAATCTGATTTCAAATGGCTAGTATTGGTTTTGCCAGATACAAGATAATGATGGTGATATTATGAACGAAATCCGCTCTACAAAAGATTGGCAAGCTATTGAGGCTGCGCATCACATGCCGCCTTTTTCTGATTATAAATCATTACATCAGCAAGGCACGCGCATGATCACACATGCCAGCGGTCATTATATTCATGACACAGAAGGCCATAAGATATTGGATGCTATGGCTGGCTTATGGTGCGTGAATGTCGGCTATGGGCGCGAAGAGTTAGTCGAAGCGGCCGCAAATCAAATGCGCCAGCTTCCTTATTACAATGCATTTTTCAAAACATCTCACCCAGCTGTGGCGGAGCTTTCAAAAAGACTAGCCTCACTGGCGCCAGATGGTCTTAATCATGTGTTCTATGCCAATAGCGGCTCAGAGGCGAATGACACGATTATTCGCATGGTACGCCATTTCTGGGCGCTCGAAGGCAAGCCTGAAAAACGGATTATTATTGGGCGAGATTATGGCTATCACGGCTCAACGATTTTGGCCGCCTCTATGGGAGGTATGTCAGGCATGCATGAACAGGCCGCTAAGGAGGCTGATTTTATCCATATCAAACCACCTTATGGCTTCCTTTATCAGGGCAATCAGTCTGAAGAAATGTTTGCCGCAACAGCCGCTGGTTGGCTTGAAGACGCTATCCTAGCGCATGGCGCAGATAAAATTGCTGCCTTTATCGCAGAGCCAATTCAAGGGGCAGGCGGTGTTATCATTCCGCCGCAAGGATATTTTGAACATATCCAAGAGATATGCCGCAAACATGATATCTTATTTATCGCAGATGAGGTGATCACAGGCTTTGGGCGCACAGGACAATGGTTTGCCTCTCAGACAATGAATTTATCACCTGACATGATGACTTTGGCAAAGGGGCTGACATCTGGCTATGTGCCAATGTCTGCTGTCATGGTTGGTGATAGGGTCTTTAACAGCTTGAAAGAAAAGGGCGGGGAGTTTTATCACGGCTTCACTTATTCAGGCCATCCTGTCGCGGCTGCCGTTGCACTTGCAAATCTTGATATCATTGAATCTGAAGGTCTTATAGACACTGTCAGAAATGACACAGGCCCCTATCTTGCTAAGGCGCTTGCGCCTTTAGCAGATCACGTCATGGTGGGCGAGGTGCGCACCTTTGGCTTGCTTGCATGTATTGAATTGGTAGATGATAAAAATGGCCCGGTCTTATTCACGCCAACTGGCGCGATGGCAGAAGTCGTGCGTGATCATGCCATCGCATCTGGGCTGATGGTGCGCGCTGTGCGTGATGGTATGATATTGTCACCGCCGCTCACATTCACACATGACGATATCGACGAGGTCGTCTTAAAACTTCGTGCTGCACTAGATAAAACAGCACAGGAAATTGGTAAGGCATAAATCATGAGCGAACAATTAGTTCAATGGCTTGAAGATAATAAAATCACCGAAGTAGAGTGCCTCATTTCTGATATGGCTGGTATTCCGCGCGGTAAAATTTTGCCTGTTTCAAAATATATTGCTGGCCTGAAAGGTGGCGGCCCTCGTTTGCCAGAATATGTATTTGGCCAGACAGTGATGGGTGATTACGAAGATTCAGAAGTGCTTCATGCCAGAGTCGGCGATGTCATTCTGCAACCTGATATTGAAACAGCCTTTCTTGTACCATGGTATAAAGAGCCAACAGCGCAAATTATTCATGATGCCTACTATCCTGATGGCAGGTTGGTTGATGTGGCATCTCGTTCAGTTTTGAAAAAAGTACTGTCACTTTTTGATGAAGCAGGCCTATCGCCGGTTATTGCGCCAGAACTAGAATTCTTTTTGGTCGTCCAAAATAGTGACCCTGATTATCCGCTTCAAACACCGCCGGGACGCTCAGGGCGCGCTGAAAAAGCAAAGCAAGCCTATGGCATTGATGCGGTAAATGAATTCGATCCCTTCTTCGAAGAAGTCTATGATCACTGCGATGCTATGGGGCTTGATATTGACACGCTCACTCATGAGGGTGGTGCAGGTCAGATGGAAATTAATTTTAATCACGGTGATGCGCTATCACTGGCTGACCAAGCCTTTTTATTCAAACGCACTGTGCGACAAACAGCTTTAAACCATGGCATTCACGCGACCTTTATGGCAAAGCCGATGCAATATCAGCCAGGCTCATCAATGCATTTGCATGTGTCAGTTCTTGATAAAAAAACAGGCAAAAATATTTTTGCAGGGTCAGATGGTGAGGAGGCCGAGCCATTTTTCAATGCGATGGGTGGTCTGCAATCCTACTTGCCAGGCGGCATGGCATTAATGGCGCCATTTGTGAATAGCTATAGACGATTATCATTAACCTATGATGCCCCTCGCAATGTGGCATGGGGATATGATAACCGCACAGTTGGTTTGCGTGTGCCTATGGGTACTTCCAAAAATAAACGTATCGAAAACCGCATACCGGGTGCAGATGCCAATCCATATCTTGCGATTGCCGTTACATTGGCTTGTGTATGGCTTGGCCTTCAGGAACAAAAGTCAGCCTCACGCCCTGTGCAAAAAGAACAAGATAAAGTGTTCACTTTGCCGCGCAATTTGGATGCCGCGCTTGATAAGCTTGAAAAAGCAAAGCCATTACAAGAAGTGCTTGGCGAGCGGTTTGTATCTTTGTTTGGCGAAGTGAAACGTGCTGAAGCAGAAGCATTCCTAGATGTGATAAGCCCATGGGAGCGTGAGTATCTGTTGCTGAATGTGTAGAATCCTCTACCGTCGCTTCAGATAAAGCGCCTCTAATCTTGCACGATATTGCGCGATAATTTCGCCTCTGTGATAGGTGCCTGTTGTGCTGGCAAGACCGTTTTTATGGCTAAAGGGCTCATCACTTATGATAAAATGCCGCACACGCTCTGGTGGAGACAAGTTGGCATTGGCTGTTTGGATCGCATCGCTTAATGTTTTTTCAAGCCAATGGGCTGGGTTATCTTTGCTTTCAGCTATCTGTTTTATGTCTTGGGACGCAGTCAGCACCGCTGTTAAATAAGGCTTGGAATCACCAAATATGATGGCTTGTTCAATGGCGGGTTGTGAATGAAGCACAAGCTCTACACGCAGAGGCGATATATTCTCGCCTCCTGAATTGACAATCATATCACGTTTAACGCCCAAGATTGAGATATGACCCTCTTCATCTATTGATGCCAAATCACCTGTATGAAGCCACCCCTTTTTAATGCGTTGGCGTGTCGCGGCAGGATCATCCCAATAACCAGCCATCACCATCTCGCCTTTTACAAGCAGTTCTCCATCTTTTGATAATTGAACATCTGCACCTGATAGCGGCAATCCAACAGTGCCTCTTTTGATATTGTTCACAGGATTAACAGATACCACCGGTGAGGCTTCTGTCAGGCCATAACCTTGCAGAAGGCGTACATTGAGCGCATTGAAAAAATGGCTGACCTCTGGGTTAAGAGCAGCGCCGCCTGAAATGAAGGCTTTTAAGTCACCGCCTAGCCGATTTTTAACAGGTTTTGCAATCACCCGGTTAAGAAATAGCCTCTCTAGCCATGCGGTAAAACGAAGGGGGCTTATAAGTGTTTTTTGTGATGGTGTGCGAATGGCTCGTGCAAATAGCATGGCTGATAAAGGGCCTTTTTGTCTGAAAACAACTTCCAAACGCTCTTTTAGTAAATCAAACATACGTGGCACAGCTGTCATCAAAGTTGGCTTCACCTCTAGCATGGCGGTGCTTAGCAACTCTGGGCGAGGTAGGTAATATATCTCTGCTTGTATGTGCATTGGATAATATAATCCGACAGTATGCTCATACGCGTGCGACAAGGGCAGAAACGATAATACCCGCTCCTTGCCCAACGACAGCGGCGCAATCCAATCATGTATCCCTTTAAGATTTGCAATGATGGATTTGTGCGTCAACATCACGCCTTTTGGTTTTTGTGTGGCACCTGAATTATAAATAATACATGCCACATCAGTTTCAGAAATTTGGTGTCTGTCTTCTGGTGTAACCGCTGGCGCTTGTCTTCCTTCTTCTAAAAAATCTTTCCATGTCACAGTGGCAAGACGAAGAGAGGAATGGAATATTTTACCAGGTCTCATCACAACCATGAACAGGCAATTCGGAGATGCTTGCGCTGCTGGTTCTACCTGATAGGCAATTCTTGACGTAGAGCATATGGCAGCGCGCGCGCCAGATTGTGTCAAAAGATAACTATAATCATCGCCTGTCTGGCTTGTAAATAAGGGCACAGAAATCGCGCCGATTAGCATGATTGCAAGGTCAGCAACCACCCATTCATGTCTGTTTTCTGAAATAATGGCAACACGCATGCCACTTGATATGCCTCTAGCACGCAAAGCAGCAGCACATAAAAGCACAGTCTCAGAGATATCATCCCAGCTATATTCG
Source organism: Alphaproteobacteria bacterium (assembly GCA_011526395.1). Lineage (GTDB taxonomy): Bacteria > Pseudomonadota > Alphaproteobacteria > Puniceispirillales > Puniceispirillaceae > UBA685. The sequence continues at coordinate 21,122 of WTHW01000206.1, read as the reverse complement.
TGCCATTGCCTAGCGCGTCTTTCAAATAAAAAGGGGCTATCCTTGCCTGCCTCAGCACGCTGAAAAAACAGATCAACAAGTGTTTTTTCTTGCGGCTCTTTGCGTGAATGCGGATGAGGTGACGACACTATGAACTAAAATCCTTGGCTACTCTTATAATCATATAATGGTCTGATTTTATGAATTTGGGAAGAGTATCCATTTGCACCCTTTGAAAAAAGATATCGAAAAGACATCTGTTGAGGGGTGAATAATCCTCTGTGATGGCCTATATGTAAGGCAGTAGAGACTTAAAGTCAGGCAAAAGATAACGAGTGCCATAATGATGCAAACACAAATAAATAGCGAAACATTACCATCATGGGAACTAGGCGATCTTTATAGCGCCATAACAGATCCCAAAATTAAGCAAGATATCGCATTTTGCCACCAAGAGGCCAAACGGCTTGCCGCTTCATTCGAAGGCAAAATCGCAACGACAAAGCCATCTGAGCTAGCACAGATGATAGCCTCTTATGAAGCTTTGTCAGATGTCATGGGCAAATTGCTATCTCATGCTGATTTGAACTTTGCAACAGATATGACATCTGCAGAAGCAGGCCAACATAGCCAGACTTTACGAGAAGATCTATCAGCTGTATTTTCTTCGCTTTTATTTATCGAACTTGAATTGGCCGCTATGGATGAGGCGACTTACCAAGATGCGTTAGCAGATGAATCATTCGCGCATTACCAACCTTGGCTTAGGATCGTTCGTGCAGGTGCTCCCTACCAGCTTGAACAGCGTCTTGAACAAATGCTTGTCGAAAGAGGGCCTGTCGGTAAAGGCTCATGGGTACGTCTGTTTGATGAGACGATGGCAGGACTAACATTTGACTTTGAAGGCAATAAAGTCTCAGAGGCTGAAATTCTAAATATGCTCTCATCACCAAATGCAAGCCAAAGACGCGAGGCAGCAGAGTCTTTTACAAAAGTATTAAAAGAAAATGAAAAGCTATTCACGCTTGTTCTCAATGTGATTGCGAAAGACCGCAACATTGATGATAAATGGCGCGGCTTTAAAACAGCCGTATCTTCCAGAAACCTTGCAAATGATGTTGATGACCATGTGGTTGATGCCCTTGCAGATGCTGTGACATCGCGCATGAAAGATATAAGTCACCGTTATTATCAAATGAAAGCGCGTTGGTTTGGCTCAGAGACATTGGCATGGTGGGATCGCAACGCGCCTTTATTGGGTGATGATGACAGACGCTATAGCTGGGAAGAGGCCAAACAAATTGTCTGTGATAGCTTCGCTGCCTTTGATGGTGAGATGGCATCTATCGCACAGGAATTTTTTGATAAAAACTGGGTGGATGCTGGCATCACAACTGGCAAGGCCTCAGGTGCGTTCTCTCATCCTACTGTGCCATCAGCTCATCCCTATATCTTAATGAATTTCGCTGGCAAGGCTCGTGATGTTATGACACTTGCTCATGAAATGGGTCATGGTATTCATCAGGTGTTGGCATCACGCCAAGGTGCATTGATGGCAGATACCCCATTAACGCTTGCAGAAACAGCCTCTGTTTTTGCAGAGATGCTGACCTTCCAACGCCTACTTACGGATGCGCCTGATAAATCAACAAAGCGTTTCATGCTAGCTGGAAAAATTGAAGATATGCTCAACACAGTTGTGCGCCAAATCGCATTCCATAATTTTGAGGTTGCCTTCCATAATGCGCGCGCAAATGGCGAATTAAGCGCTGAACAGATTGGCGATATTTGGATGGAGACACAGAAACAAGCACTTGGTCCTGCTGTGATGACAGATGAGCCATATCGCAATTTATGGTCCTATATCCCTCACTTCATCCATTCACCCTTTTATGTCTATGCCTATGCTTTTGGTGATTGCTTGGTAAACGCCTTATGGCAAGTCTATCAAGATAGTGACGATAAGGCTGGTTTTGTAAGTGCCTATAAAGAGCTGTTATCTGCAGGTGGCACCAAGAGATATGATAGTGCGCTAGCGCCTTTGGGCCTTGATGCGGCTGACAGCCAATTCTGGCATAAAGGCCTAGATATGATTTCAGATATGATTGACGAATTAGAAAGTGTAAGCGCATGAGTGAGTTAGATGGCTCAGCCCTTGGTGGGCGCGTAAAAAGATATGCCCAAGTGACAAGCACAGTTGGCGGGCTTGCCGCTCGCCTTGCTGGTGAACGCTATCTTGGTATGAAGGTTGATAAAGATGCTCATGCCGCACAATTGCGCGCAGCGCTCGGCGGTCTGAAAGGGCCACTGATGAAAGTGGCTCAGATTTTATCAACTATCCCAGATGCCTTGCCGCCAGAATATGCAAATGAATTAGCAGGCTTGCAGGCAGATGCCCCGTCAATGGGATGGCTGTTCGTCAAAAGACGCATGCGCGCAGAGTTAGGGGCAGACTGGCAATCATCTTTCTCTCAATTTGATAAAGAAGCTATTTCAGCAGCCTCGCTTGGACAGGTGCATCAGGCAGTCTCGCAAGATGGCAAAAAGCTAGCTGTGAAACTCCAATATCCAGATATGTCATCAGCCATTGATGCAGATCTTAACCAGTTAAAACTCGCCTTTTCCGTCTATGAGCGATTTGACTCAGCTATATCCACAAATGATATATATCGCGAATTATCTGAACGCCTTCGTGAAGAGCTTGATTATCAGCGTGAAGCCCAAAATATGAAGCTTTACCAAAATATGTTGCGTGACGAGACTTGTGTGAATGTCCCGCATTCTTATCCTGAATTATCAACATCTCGTCTTTTGGCAATGAACTGGGTAGAAGGTCAAAAGTTGATGGCCTTTTTGGAAACAAACCCGTCACAAGAGATGCGCAATCAAATTGCTATGAATATGTTCCGGGTCTGGTATGTGCCATTTTATTATTATGGTGTTATTCATGGCGATCCACATCTTGGCAATTATTCCATCACAGATGAAGGTCATATCAATCTGATGGATTTCGGATCTATCAGATTATTCCGTCCTGATTTTGTGGGTGGTGTGATTGATCTTTACCGCGCACTTCGTGATGGTGATGATGCGCTTGCGGTTCATGCCTATGAAAAATGGGGATTTCATGGCCTTGATAAAGAGGCGATCGATGTCTTGAATGTGTGGGCAGGCTTTATTTATGCACCTTTGCTAGAAGATAAAGTACGTCCTATCCAGCAAGTGCGTTCTGGCAATGTTGGCCGTGAATTAGCTGGGAAAGTTCATAGTGAGTTAAAACGCATCGGCGGTATCAAACCACCTGCTGAATTTGTCTTGATGGACAGAGCCGCTGTTGGGCTTGGTTCAGTCTTCATGCATTTGAATGCTGAGGTAAATTGGCATCAGGCGTTTCATGAGCTGATTGATGATTTTGACACAGATGCGCTCGCCAAGAGACAAGAAGAGGCAGCTCTTGCTGCCGGTCTTCCTGCAGAGTTGCTAGTACGCTAACACCTACTAGCTCATCTTTGATAAAAGTTGATCAACAGAGGCTTTGGCATCACCATAAAGCATGCGTGAATTGTCCTTAAAGAATAGCGGGTTTTCAATGCCTGAATAGCCGCGCCCTTGGCCTCTTTTCGAAATGATGACTTGCTTTGCCTTCCAAACCTCTAGCACAGGCATGCCTGCGATAGGGCTGTTTGGATCATCCTGTGCCGCTGGATTAACGATGTCATTTGCACCCACAATGATAACCAGATCAGTTTCAGGGAAATCATCATTGATTTCATCCATCTCTAGCACAATGTCATAAGGCACCTTTGCTTCTGCCAACAACACATTCATATGACCCGGCAGTCTGCCAGCAACAGGATGGATGGCGAAACGAACAGTCTTTCCAGCATCACGCAAGCGCCGTGTCATTTCTGATATGGCAGATTGCGCTTGGGCAACAGCCATGCCGTAACCTGGCACAATCACCACAGAATCAGCCTGTTCCAAATCACCAGCTAGCGTGTCGATATCTGTTGCGATCATCTCGCCTTCAACTTCCATCTGCGGGCCAGATGTACCACCCCAGCCACCCAATATGACAGACAGGAAGTTACGGTTCATCGCCTTACACATAATGTAGGACAAGATTGCGCCGGATGAGCCAACAAGTGCGCCTGTCACAATCAATAAATCATTACCAAGCATGAAGCCTGTTGCCGCCGCGGCCCAGCCTGAATAGCTGTTCAGCATAGAGACAACAACTGGCATATCAGCGCCGCCAATCGCCATAACAAGATGCGCGCCAATGATAAAGGCAATCACAGTCATGACAATCAAAGTCCAAGTGCCAGCATGGCCTAGATACAGATACCCAAGATATAAACAGCCAGCTAGCAGTGCGAGGTTCAAAGCATGTCTGCCCGGCAGAACCAGTGCCTTGCCATCTATCGTGCCAGATAATTTGCCATAGGCAATGATCGAGCCTGTAAAGGTGATAGCACCAATGAATACACCTAGGAATATTTCAACTTCGTGGATGATGATTTCAACCGCATCGGTAAGAGCTGGCGGGTTCAATTCTGAATTGATGCCGATGAAAACAGCCGCAAGACCAACAAAGCTATGAAGAGCGGCCACTAATTGCGGCATGCCTGTCATTTCGACACGATTGGCAACAAGCGCGCCAATCGCAGCGCCAATGACAATCATAATAATCAACCAGCTTGATAGCCCCACACCGGGGCCAAAGATTGTTGCGCCCACCGCGAGTGCCATACCAATTATGCCGTACCAGACAGCACGTTTTGCTTTCTCTTGGTTTGATAGCCCCCCAAGAGATAAGATAAATAGCACAGCCGCTGAGATAGATAATGCTGTAACGATATTCTGATCCATTAACTAACTCCCTAACCTTAACTCTTTTGGAACATTGCAAGCATGCGGCGTGTCACCATAAACCCGCCCACAATATTAATCGTTGCGATGAGGACTGAAATACCTGCAAGCAAGCTGACAATGAAATTAGGAGCATTGAGCTGAAGCAAAGCGCCTAAGATAATGATGCCAGAAATCGCATTTGTGACAGCCATCAGCGGGGTATGTAGTGAGTGGCTTACATTCCAGATAACTTGGAAGCCAACAAAACATGATAAGGCAAATACGATGAAATGTTGCATGAAATTAGCTGGCGCATAAGCCCCAATAGCAATCATAAAGGCACCGCCAATAACCAACATAGCAGTTTGTTGTTTGCCTGCTTTTCTCATTGCGGCCATTTCAGCAGCAGCTTTTTCTTCTGCTGTTGGCTCTGGCGTTGTGTTGGCTTGTGGTTTGCCAATCGCCTGTACCTTTAATGGCGGCGGCGGGAAGGTTATTTGTCCATCATGAACAGCTGTGACACCGCGAATGACATCATCTTCCATATTAATGACAGCTACACCATCATTTTCAGGTGTTAAATCATCAATCATATGCCGCAGATTCGTGGCATATAGGTTTGATGATTGTGTTGCCATGCGGCTTGGGAAATCTGTGTAACCAACGATTTTGACACCATTGTCACTTTCAACAATCTCATTTGCCTTTGTTAAATCACAATTGCCACCTTGCTCAGCGGCCAGATCGACGACCACTGAACCTGGCTTCATCAATGATACCATTTCAGCTGGCCATAATTTTGGCGCGGGTCTACCGGGTATCAGGGCTGTTGTGATGACGATATCTATCTCTGGTGCTTGTTCGCGGAATAAAGCCATTTCCTTTTCAATGAATTCAGGTGATGCTGGCTTTGCATAGCCGCCGTCTCCAGACCCATCTTCTTCAAATTCCAACATAAGGAATTCGGCACCCATTGATTCAATCTGCTCAGCCACCTCAGGGCGCACATCAAACGCTCTGACAATCGCGCCAAGAGATTGCGCTGTGCCAATCGCCGCAAGTCCTGCAACACCAGCACCGATCACTAACACCTTAGCGGGTGGCACTTTGCCTGCAGCTGTGATTTGACCTGTAAAGAAACGACCAAAATGATTACCAGCTTCGATAACAGCCCGGTAACCAGCAATATTGGCCATAGAGGACAGCACATCCATTTTTTGTGCGCGGCTAATACGTGGCACCATATCCATGGCAAGCAAGTTTGCGCCAGTGGCTTTTACTTTTTCTAATAATTCTTCATTTTGTGCAGGAGAGGCCCAGCAAATCAGCGTCTGCCCTTTTTTCAGATGCGCAATTTCAGCATCAATCGGCGCACGCACTTTTAAGATAATATCACATGCTTTATGCAAAGCGGCGGCATCTGCGGCGATTTTGACGCCAACAGCTTCATAATCAGCATCCTGAAAGCGTGCATTTGCACCTGCCATTGTCTCTATCTGGCACTCATAACCAAGCTTCATCAGCGCTTTGGCACTTTCAGGTGTCATAGCAACGCGTGATTCGCCTTCTAAAATTTCTCGTGGTGCTCCAATAATCATGCGTTTCCCTCTCTTTTGTCCTCTTTACTTTTACATCTTTCTTGTCACTACAGATTACAAAGCTAAAAAATAAAAAAACCGTTTCAAAAACAAAAAAACCGCCAAACTAGCGTCAGGCGGTCTTTAAACTTTCAAAAGGTAAAACTTCTAACTAGAAGCCTTCTCTTTCCATACGCTTGCGCTGAAGTTTGCGCACACGACGCGTTGATTCGGCGATTTCACGAGCACGACGTTCCGACGGCTTTTCAAAAGCGCGGCGGTTCTTCATTTCGCGAAATAGACCTTCACGCTGCATCTTCTTTTTCAGAACACGCAGAGCTTGATCAACATTGTTGTCACGAACAGCTACGAACACGGGCTGTCACATCCTCTCTAGATGAATGAGTTAATTTTTGAGGCTTGCTTATAGCATTATGACTTGCTGATTGTAAAGTGCAAACGAACAAACAGCATGACAGCCTATTGGAACATCATCAAATAGCCCCTATATTAGTCAGGTGGTCATAAGCTTAACCGAGGTGGACATGTCATCACAAATCACAGCAGAAGAAATCGTAACCGCAACATTGTCTCATGTGCCTTTTGATGGGTGGAGTGCATCTAGCATCTCTATGGGCGCATCTGATTGTGGTGCCAGCGAAGATGAATTAGCGCGACTTCTACCGCGTGGTGTAACAGATGCGATTGAGACATATGCCAAGATGGCTGATGAGGATATGGTTTCTGCTTTTGACGCGCTCTCAGACAAGCCTGAAAAAATGCATTTAAAAATCAGAGCGCTTATTTTATGCCGTCTTGAAATGGCAATGCCACATAAAGAGGCTGTCTCAAAGACAGTGGCCTATCTTGCGCAACCAAGCCACGCAGCGCTGGCATCAAAATTACTATATAAAACAGTCGACAGCATGTGGCGTACGGCTGGTGATATCTCAACTGATGCTTCATTTTATTCAAAACGTGCTACTTTGGCAGCTGTTTACAGCGCGACCTTATTGGCCTTTCTGGCAGATGACAGCGGTGATTTATCAAAAACAGAAGCCTTCCTAGACAGGCGTCTTAAAGAGGTAGCGGCGATACCAAAGATAACAGCGCCAGCAAAAGCTGTTATGGCAAAAACAGGTGCAATCGCCTCGCAAATCTTTGAGGCGGCCATGTCAAAAAGCCGGCCTCGTTAAGGGCAACCATACCACTTTATCATTGATATGAAGTTTGGTATTGTCTGCCACTAACAAGATTACAGGTCATCAGTCATGCCGATTAAAGTTCCAGATAATTTACCTGCTTTGGATCAATTGCATCAAGAGGGTGTTGATATCATTCCTGATATGCTCGCCGCTAAGCAAGATATCAGACCATTGCGTTTGCTGATGCTTAATCTGATGCCCAAGAAAAAGGACACAGAAATCCAATTTGCGCGTCTTTTTGGCAGCTCACCTTTGCAGGTTGAACTTATCTTAATGACCACAGATAGCTATCAGCCAACCAATACAGAGCCAGCTTATTTAAGACGTTTTTACCGCAGGCTTGATGATGTGCGTGATGATTATTTTGATGCTCTTATCGTCACAGGCGCGCCTGTGGAAACACTTGATTTTGACCAAGTTGCTTATTGGGATGAATTAAAAGAGATTTACGAATGGTCCAAATCACATTGCTTTAGGCGGCTTGGCATTTGTTGGGGTGCGCAAGCCTTGATGAAGCTTGCTTATGATGTGCCTAAATTTACGATGGATGATAAATTATTTGGTGTGTTCCGCCATAATCTTGCGCCAGATGCTGGCAGATTGCTTCACGGCTTCACCCAAGAGTTTCCGATGCCTGTGTCTCGTTACACAATGAATATGAAGTCAGATATCGATGCCGCTGGTTTGCGGGTGTTGGCTGAATCTGATGAAGTTGGTGTTGGCATGGTGCGTTGCGAGACAACCCAAGATTTATTTGTATTAAATCATCTTGAATATGATGCACAAACGCTCGCCGCTGAATATGAAAGAGATGCCAAAGAAGGTTTGGATACAAAACTGCCAGCGAATTATTATCCAGATGATAATCCAAATATGGCGCCGGTCAATTACTGGCGACCATTTGCCTATCTTTTAATGTCAAATTGGCTGAATGATCTCTATCAGTCGACTTTATATGACTTATCGTCACTATCACGCAAAGGATAGGTAATATGGCCAATTTTGCGGCCTGTTTTATAACCTGTCTTGCCATACAAATGTGTGGAAACCTCATCCATTGACTGCAGGCCAGCGATTTGCTCAGCATGCTGTCCTAGCAAGTTTTCCATGCGCCATGCGTGGCTCATACTGACGTGGCGCATTGGCAGGCCGCCAACAATACGTGCCAACTGCTCGAACTGAGAGCAATTAGCCCCTTCAATCGTCCAATGAAACGAATTATGCGGGCGCGGTGCGATTTCATTAAAAATGATTTCACCCTTGCTCGTCACAAAGCTCTCCATGGCAAGAATGCCAAAAAGATCTAGATGATTTGCAATCGCTTCCACAGCTTTTTGTCCATCTGCAATAATCTCATCTGCGAGAGGTGCTGGTGCGGTCGAGTGCGCTAATATGCCATCCTTATGGTGGTTTTCAGCGGCAGGGAAATGTGTCACAACGCCTGATTTATCGCGGGCAATCAAAAAGCTAGCTTCAGTCTCAAATGAAATAAAGGCCTCTAAAATAAGAGCCTTGCCCCCCATTTGAGCCCAAATATCATGGATATCATCACTTGATGAGACACGTAATTGGCCTTTGCCATCATACCCATCACGGCGTGTCTTCAACACACCTTTACCATCTAGCTCAGCTAAGGCTGTTTGAAGGTCCTGTTCTGTATCAATTTGCCAAAAACGCGGCGTCGCAATCCCAAGAGATTGTGCCATCGTCTTCTCGCTAAGGCGGTCTTGTGCTGTATCAAGTGCCTTAATGGATGGGCTGACGATAGGCAGATGTTTCGCCAATATGGCTAAGCTTGCCGATGGGACATTTTCAAACTCAGATGTAACACCGTCAATGGATTTCGCAAATGCGGTCAAGGCTGCTTCATCATCATATGATGCTGTTGTGCAAAAGGCAGCCACAACACCTGCTGGCGAGTTATCAGCATCAGGCGCAAAGATATGCGCGCGCATGCCAAGATTGGCAGCAGCTATCGCAATCATTCTGCCAAGTTGTCCAGAGCCAAGAATGCCTATCGTCGGGATCATAATGCTGGGTTCCTGTCGCGCTTTGTTATGGGTTTTAGGTTAAGATGGTATTTCAGCCACATTATCTGTCTGCGAGGCACGCCACTCAATCAGCTTTTGGCGAATGGCCTCATCTGATAGGCTTAAGATTTGAGCAGCAAAAAGAGCTGCGTTCTTGGCGCCAGCCACACCGATTGCCAGCGTGCCAACTGGCACACCTGCAGGCATCTGAACGATGGATAATAAAGAATCCATCCCCTTTAATGATTTTGATTCAACAGGCACACCCAAGACAGGCAGATGTGTATGAGAGGCGATCATGCCTGGCAAATGCGCTGCGCCGCCGGCGCCTGCGATGATGACCTCAACCCCTTGTGAATGCGCTGATTTGGCAAATTCAGATAGTCTGTCTGGCGTGCGATGAGCAGAAATGATACGGGCATCACATGATATGCCAAGTTGGTCTAAAATATCTTTGGCATGTTGCATCGTATCCCAATCAGATTGGCTTCCCATACAAATTGTAATTTTGGCACTTGCGGAATGTGAGGTCATAGCAAAGTCATTTCTATTGCGGATCACGCAAAAACTAGTGTTAGGCAATAATGTCAGGCAAAATATGCGCTCTTAATTTTATGATTTCATCTTTAAGCATAAGTTTGCGCTTTTTCAACCGTTGTAATTGAAGCTGATTTATAGGTGTATCTTGCGTTAATCTGTCAATGATATCATCAAGATCGCGATGTTCAGATATTAAATTATCCAAACGCACTTGAATGATATCTTGATTTGCAACTTCAGTCATGCTGAACCCTTGAAAATTGCCTCGGTTGCGATGGTGTTACTGTATCCTATTTACAGCCAATATTCTAGCCGGTGCTTATCTCAAATTATGCCTAGACAAATCCAATCGCACCATTGCAAGATATTCGTGAATTTTACAGTCATGACTAGAGGTATCTATGGGACAGGCAATGAGTAAAATATTGAGTGAGGCCAAAGACAACCCACAAGCATTTTGGGCGCAGGCCGCAAAAGATGTTGTGTGGATTGAGCCTCCCAAAACAATATTAGAAGACAGCAACCCGCCTTTTTACCATTGGTTTACAGGTGGCAAGATCAATGGCTGTTATAATGCTGTCGACAGGCATGTTGCTGAAGGCAAAGGCGAGCAAGCGGCGATTATATATGATAGCCCTGTCACAGATACCAAACGGATTATCACTTATAATGAATTGCTAGATGAGGTGTCTCGTTGTGCGGGTATGCTAGCTCATCATGGTGTTGGTTATGGTGATCGTGTCATCATCTATAAGCCAATGACCCCTTCTGCTGTAATTTCAATGTTGGCTTGCGCGCGCATCGGTGCCATTCATTCAGTGGTATTTGGCGGATTTGCAGCAGCAGAGCTTGCAAAGCGTATTGATGATGCCGCACCAAAGCTTATCCTGACAGCATCTTGTGGCATTGAGCCATCTCGTATTGTTGCCTATAAGCCGCTTCTTGATGAAGCGATTGAGATGTCAGCTCATAAACCCCAAGCTGTTATTCTGGAGCAAAGAGAACAGCTCAAAGCTGAGATGATAGAGGGGCGCGATTTTGATTGGCATGATGAAATGGCATCTGCCAATGCTGTTGATTGTGTGCCAGTTAACTCAGAAGACCCTGCTTATATTTTGTACACCTCTGGCACAACAGGTATGCCAAAAGGGGTGGTCAGACCCACAGGCGCGCATATCGTTGCCCTAAAATGGTCTATGAAACATATCTATGATTGCGAAGCTGGCGATGTCTATTGGGCAGCATCAGATGTTGGTTGGGTTGTGGGTCATAGCTACATAACCTACGCACCTTTATTTGAAGGATGTACAACAGTCATTTATGAAGGCAAGCCTGTTGGCACACCAGATGCGGGCGCATTTTGGCGGGTTATCAGCGAGTATAAAGTCAAAGCAATGTTCACAGCGCCGACAGCCATCAGAGCTGTTAAAAAAGAAGACCCACAAGGGACTTTAATCGCTGACTATGATATGAGCCACTTCAAATATCAGTTCCTTGCTGGTGAGCGTTGTGATCCTGACACCCTTCGCTGGTGCGAGGAAAAACTGGGCGTGCCAACGATTGATCACTGGTGGCAGACAGAAACAGGATGGTCCATCGCGGCCAATTGCATGGGCATAGACCCTGTGCCTGTCAAAGCAGGTTCACCAGCCTTGCCGATCCCAACTTGTGATGTTCAGATTTTGGATGAAGGTGGCAAAGAATTGCCATCCGGTGAGATTGGCGCCATTGTCGTAAAATTACCATTACCACCTGGCAGCCTTTCAGGTCTTTGGCAAAATGATGCCAGATTCATAGAGGCCTATATGGCAGATTTCCCCGGTTACTATAAAACAGGTGATGCTGGTTACATTGATGAAGATGGCTATGTGTATGTGATGTCCAGAACAGATGACATCATTAATGTTGCAGGCCATCGTTTATCAACAGGCGGCATGGAAGAGGTGCTAGCAGAACATGCTGATGTGGCAGAATGTGCTGTTCTTGGTGTGAATGACGAGCTGAAAGGCCAAGTGCCTATGGGCTTTGTTGTTTTGAAGTCAGGTGTTTCGCGCGCAGGAGATGACATTATCTCAGAATTGGTTGCCTCTGTGCGAAGCCGTATTGGACCAGTTGCGGCCTTCAAGCTTGCAGTCATCGTGGCACGTTTGCCAAAAACGCGGTCAGGTAAAATTCTACGTGGTACAATTCAAAAAATCGCAAATGGCGAGGAATATGCCATGCCAGCAACGATTGATGATCCTGTTATCTTGGATGAAATTCAAGATGCGCTATCGCATATAGGATATCCAAAATCATAAGACATAAAAAAAGCCTCTGATACACAGAGGCTTTTTTTGACTATGATATCTGCCTTATGGCAATTCAGAAATATTTTGCACCTGACCTTCTGTATTGGCTGGCTGTCCGCCTGCTTTTTCAATCGCAGAATTCAGATCAATCTGAGAACATAGACCTAGCATGGCAGGGTGCTTTGCTTGGATGTTTTGGATGTTCCAATGTGTGCGCTCTCTGATTTTCTTGATTGTCTCTTTGGTAGTGCCAATCAATTTGCCAATTTGCGCATCTGATAATTCTGGGTGATGCTTCACAAGCCATGCAATGCCATCTGGCTTATCACCGCGTCTTGCAACAGGCACATAACGTGGGCCTTTGGTGCGCATTGTCGGCTGTGGCAAGTTTGATTCAGACATGGTCAAAGACGCTGATGTATCTGCTTCACAACGTGCAATTTCTTCAGCTGTCAATTGGCGGTTTTGCACTGGGTCGTAACCTTGAATGCCTGCGCCTACCTCACCATCAGCAATCGCTTGCACTTCAAGAGGGTGTAGCTGGCAAAAATTGCCAATTTGTTCAAATGTCAGGGCTGTATTGTCAATCAACCATACAGCAGTGGCCTTTGGCATGAGTAATTGTGTCATAATATCTCATCTCTTCATTCGAGTGGTTCACCAAATTTGGTCACACATAATTGGTTTCGATAAGACGAGCGCCGCGACAATATTTCATTGCCGTAACTTCGTCTCCGACCGTATGCTTAAAACACATAATATGCGGTGAAAGTACTCTTGTTATGTAACAGAAATAATAAGCTTTGCAAAGCAAGAGATGATAAAGCCATAAATGAAGTGATAGTGATAGCTAATCTGAAAAGGATTGTTAGAGATGGAAGATGATGATTTTGCCGCATTTCGGCCACGTCAATTGCCAGCTGATTTGCAAAGCTGGAATCTTGAAGATTTAAACGACTACATTGTAAAGTTACAAAATGAGATAGCGCGCGTTGAAGTGAAAATAAAAGAAAAGCAAGATGTCACAAGCGCGGCAGCATCCTTGTTCAAATCATGATTATCACGAGGCAAAAATGACACAACATTTACTTGTAACAGGCGCGACATCTGGCATCGGTCATGCTATTGCATTGGCAGCCGCATCTGCAAAGATGGCAATCAGCTTCTCTGGTCTTGAATCACAATGCGATGAGATAGTCTCAGAATTTCAATCAGCTGGCGCGCCTTATGTTGCCTATTATCATGCAGATTTATCAGAGGGAGATATGGCGCGAGACCTTGTTACGCGCGCTCATGCTGATTACGGCTCGCTTGATATATTGGTCAATAATGCAGGTATCCAGCATGTTGATAGGATTGAGGATTTCCCCACACAAGCATGGGATAAAGTGATCGCTGTCAATCTGTCTTCATCATTCCATACGATGGCGGCTGCCTTGCCATTGATGCGTGATGCTGGCTATGGGCGCATCATCAATATTGCCTCCGTTCATGGGCTTGTTGCCTCAGTAAATAAAGCAGCTTATGTGGCGGCAAAGCACGGGCTGATTGGCTTGACAAAAACAGCAGCGCTAGAGACAGCTGATGTCAATATCACCTGTAATGCGATTTGTCCCGGTTGGGTCAGAACGCCTTTAGTTGAAGCGCAAATCACAGCGCGCGCAAAATCAGCTAATCGAACCATTGAAGAAGAGGCGCATTTGCTTGTTAGCGAGAAACAGCCATCAGGACAATTTGTATCACCGCAAGATATCGCAGAGATGGTGTTATTTTTATCATCACCAGCTGCCAATCAAGTGACTGGATCGCATTTTGTCATGGATGGCGGATGGACAGCTCAATAAAACACTAGCTTTTATTTGGCGCTGGTATGGGCATTAAATGCGCTGGAATATGAAGAGATAATGCGCTCTCTTGCGCCTGTAAGATAGCGCCTGCCTCATAATCATGAATGGCCTGCAATTTCAAACTGGCAAGCCCCACCATCTCATCGCCTATTTGTGCAACAGACAAGATAACACCGACCTCTTTATCATTTTGGCTGACAGGGGCGCCGGTTTCCAATTTAGCGGCCTTTACAGGCACAAGGCGTCGTTTTACAAGGCCGCGATATTTTGTGCGCGCTGTCACTTCTTGGCCGATATAGCATCCTTTTTGAAAATCGACCGCTTCAAATAAATCTAGCCCTGCTTCCAGTATCAAGGCGCGATTTGGCGTTAAATCAACAGCGCCTTCTGGTATACCATCTGCAATTCTCTTTGCGTGATACGCATCATTATCTGAAAAGCTGATATCTGATGCGCCGCTCTTCGCTATAACAGAGACATACCCTCTATCTGCACAGCGATTATCAGCACATGTCACAAGCGTTTTTTGAGATGGCACCTCATCAGAGGCGACCAATATAGCATCATCAACAAGCTCAATCGCAATCTTGCGGCGCAGACGATACAGCTTTAGTTTTTTCACTAATTCGTCTTTCTGTGCGTCATCACATGCAATGAAGACATCTTTCTTATCAGCGACCAACACTAGCATTTCTATCAAGATGCGCCCTTGCGGTGATAACAGGCATGATTGCGTCATCTCGCCAGCACTGCGTGCGGCAAGATTGGCTGTTAGAATATCGTGAAGAAAAGCAAGCGGCTCATCACCAGAAACAGAGATGATAGCGCGATGGTTAAGATGATAAAAGGACATTGAACTTTGCTTTAATTTTTGTGCGTTATTGGAAAATTACTTAAATGAAACCGCCCCCTCATAGGGTGCAATATAAAAATGGCGCTCTCTTGACCAAAGGCAATTTTTACCATCTGGTTTGATGGTCATATAATCCGTACCTTCAGTCATATAATAGCCTTGCTCACAGCCCCAATACCGCACAATGGCCTTATTATTTTCAATGCGGATATCGCCAATTTCCTTTTTCTTGACGGTAATGGCAGGCATATTTGCCTTAAAACAATGCCCCTTTTTATTGCCACGACACGCTGTTTCATCTGAGCCTATCATTTCTAAATAATATAGCTGGCCATCATTATATTCAAAGCCTTCATTATCAAACATTTGGCATTTATCATCTGGCGCACGCTGGCGTTGGGCATGCTCGCATGTAAACCAAACGCCTTCCCATTGGCTAGAAGATACCTCCTGCGCCGATAAGTTTTTGATGAATAATTGGGATAGTAATACAGTCAAAATAACAAGGCTATAATGATGAGGTCTTTTCATAGTCTCATTCCTCTGTCATGCTGTTATGGGGGGATTGATTGTTGGCATAACAGAGTAAATAAAATTATGGCAAAAGCAAGACAAGAACCTAGCCAAGGTGCAGATGTGAAATTTCATCATAATGAGCATCCCTTGCGCCGCATGCTTAATGATGAATTACATGCACGAAAATTTAATGATTTTCCTGGCTCAGGCAGATTCATCAGATATGTCTATTTCACACAAGGTGATGACAAACATCTCTTAGGTGATATCAATAAACTGCTTCAAAAATTATCACTTCGAAAAATGGCTGATGATGAAAAATTCATTCGTCTTGAAGCTGATAATTTTGCTGTGCGCGTTGAGCGTCACACAGAATTTATGTCTCTAAGCCTGATAGATGTGGATGATAAAATTCAAAAGGGCTTGTCTGCAAAATCCTTTGATGAAGCCTCATATCCTCATTTGCCATTCCAGCTTATTAAAACACTCTCGCACCCTGTCTTTCATGCCATGTGGCTCGAGATTTCAATAGCGCAAAAGAAAAAACCAACAGCGCAAGTAATGGATCAAGCTTTGCAGGGGCGCTCAGTCGCAGGGGTGAACATATCCTCTGGCGGTGGTCAGCTATATGCAAGCTTTGATATTGATGATGCTGGTTACAGCCGCATGGCGTTGATGAATGAGGAGATAGCTGATAATCGCATGGGACGCGTTATTCAGCGTGTGATCGAGATGGAAACCTATCGTCTCATGTCTTTGTTAAGCTTGCCAAAGGTGAAGCATCACAGCCCTGCATTGGATAAAATTGAAACGGAGTTACGTGCCCTAACAGGCGCGCTAGCAGTCGCTCAGCGTCAAGAGGGGGCGCCAGAACAAATGCAAGATGCTGATGCGCTTTTGACTAAACTGACAAATCTTGCCTCTGACATTGAACATATCTATAGCGAGACATCATATCGCTTTTCTGCCAGCTTTGCTTATCAAGATATCACAGATGCACGCATTGCCTCTTTGAAAGCAAGCCGTCTTGATGGGTTTCAATCTATCGGCGGATTTTTGGCAAAACGTATGATGCCTGCCATACAATCCATGACAGCTTTTTCGCGTCGTATGGATCATCTATCACAGCGCATATCACATGTCGCACAGCTTCAACGCTCGCAGACAGAATTATCTTTGCAAAAGCAAAATCGTGACTTGCTCACCTCAATGAATAAACGCACCTATGCACAATTGCGATTGCAACAAACTGTAGAGGGGCTATCACTTGCCGCGCTCACCTATTATGGGGTTGGGCTTGTTGGCTATGTGGCAGAGGCCACATCCTTTGGCCTTTCTAGCACAGCGATAAAGGCGCTATCAGTGCCTATCGTGGCCGCAAGTGTCTATATTGTTATTCGGCGTGCAAAGCGTGCTTTGGCCTCGGCGAAAGACCAAGATTAAACGCAAGAAACGCCCCAAGGCTAGAGATAAGCCCGCATGCGCCAAGCAAGATCATCAACATCATCAAGCTTGCGCCCTTATCAATCATAATACCCATAATAATGGGCGCACCTGCGCTAGCCATAACATTGATGGGCAAGGTTGCCGCTTTAATCTCTCCCAAATGGGCTGTGCCATATCTTTCTGCCAATAATGAAGCAAGTGCTGTTTGCGGCATGCCAGAACAAACGCCAAAAAACATGAAAAACAGCGCCAATAGCACAGGCCCATCAGCCATCCATAACAGAGCGGCAAAAATGACAACAGGAAGCTGTGTGGCAAAGACCACGCGGTGCGCTGAAAACCGGTCAACCAATATACCAGAGACGATAGCTCCAATAATCGCGGCAATGGCATAAAAGCTATAATTGGCCGCCCATACCATCAAATCAATTTGCTTTAATTCTGCAATATAAATCTGATGAAATAGCAATCCTGTAATGGTAAAGGATGGCACAAAGACAAGCCAAATAATCGCAAGCCAAAAGGCGCTGTCAGATAACATATCACGGCGATTAAACTGAGAGCTATCAGTCTTCCCCCTTGCTTTGGTGAGCCCCTCAACCCCTTCGCCATCTTGAAGGGCGGTGCGTTGTGTCAGGTAAGATAGGAACGGCGCCAATGTCACAAAGGCAATGACTGGAATGATCACCCACACCATCCGCCAAGACATCACAGCCAGCATGGCGACCACAATCGCAGGGCCAATCGATTCTGCAATCGACATCCCAAATCCAGCCAGCGCAAGCGTGCGCCCCCTTGCTTTGACATAGCGGCGCGCCATCGCTGTTGACCAGACATGCGACATCATCCCTTGCCCCCACAGGCGCAATAGGTAAATGCCAATCACCAACATGATAACAGATTGAACGGTTGCAAAATGAATGGCTGAGGCACAGATGCAAGCAAGGGTTATGAAACTTAATTTCTTCACCGGCACCGTATCCGCTAGCTTGCCAAGCCAGACAAGTGTGAAAGCGCTTGCGGCTGTTGCAATGGCATAATAGGTGCCAAAATCACCATGTGATAATGAGAGTGCGCCGCGTATCTCCGCGCTGAATAAGGATATGAAAAAGGTCTGTCCTAATGATGACCAGCCAGCCATCAGCATGCCAAACATCATAAAGCGCCATTCACTTCGCAAAAATGTAAAACCTAATTTTTGCGAGATTATGCTTTTATCAAACATGTATGATGTCCTATCGCCTGCGACGGCCTTTTGACTTGCGTCCCTTATCTGCTTTTTCTTTTTTGGGCTTGGTTGCCATATTATAGATGATGCCCTCGATTATCATCACAAAGGCCATAATCCCAAGGCCAATCCACCCCTGACCAGAGGTCGCAATCCACCAGCCCACAAAAGCCAGCGCTAGCCAGAAAAACCCAAATAGAACCGAAATTATACCTGTCATAACAAGGCATCACCCAAATCAAAAACCAACAAGACGTTGCCCCCTCACGATAATATGAGGGCAAGCAGGAATCAATGAGTTTGATTTGCGCATGCCGTGACGTGATAGGCTTTGTTGTTCTAAATGTTGGATAATGGTGCTGCCGGGGAGATTTGAACTCCCGACCTCTCCCTTACCAAGGGAGTGCTCTACCCCTGAGCTACGGCAGCGTCATGTGCGCTTGTCCTATCAGACCATGCGCTCTTTTTCAAGATGTGATTAGCCTACCAGCGAACAAGGCGCTTTACGATGGCTCTGGTGCGTGCGCTGAATAATTTATCTGTGTAGAAACTGCCCGCAACACGTTTTGATGCCTCACCATAGGTTGGGTAGGGGGCAATAAAGCTTGCCATCGCGCCAATCTTCAGCTTTGAGGAGATAGCAAGCGACCAAGCGGCAATCATCTCACCTGCCGCTGGCGCTAGGATGGATGCCCCTAATATGACGCCTTTTTTGGTTGTAACAACGCGGATAAGCCCTTCTGTGCGCCGCTCGGCTCTGGCTCTATCATTCTCTGCGAGCGACCATTCCAAAATTGTGATATTGCGCTCACCATATTGGGCAATCGCCTCATCCTCGCCAAGCCCCACATGTGCCAATTCAGGGTCGGTAAAAGTGACCCATGGCACAGCCTTATCACTGATGCGCGCTGGCAATTTAAACAGCATATTTCGAATAATGATGCCAGCATGATAACCTGCAATATGGGTGAATTGCTGACGCCCTGCCACATCACCAATGGCAAAGATATGCTTTTGGTTGGAACGAAGCCTATCATCTGTAATCACACCAGCATGATTTGTTTTAATGCCTGCCGCAGATAAGCTAAGGCTGGCAAGATTGGCGCGCCTGCCTGCTGCTACTAATAAATGGCTAGCCTCAATCACGCTATCATCGCCAAGCGTTAAAGTGATAACAGAGCCTTTTTTCGATACTGACTGCACAAGGCAATCTTCAAGAATGGTAATGCCTTCAGAGATGAGTTTTTCGCGCAGAATATCAGTTAGCTTTTGATCATCACGTGGCATGATGCGACCTGCCTCGCAAATTGTGACTTTGCACCCTAATCTTGCATGGGCTTGTGCCATCTCAACCCCGATGGGACCGCCGCCTATCACAACAAGATGCGATGGTGCGCGTTTAGCGGCGAAAATTGTCTCATTCGTCCAATAAGGTACCTTATTGATCCCAGCAATGGGCGGCACAAAGGCTGATGAGCCTGTTGCAATCACAAAATAACGAGCGCGTACACGATAGGACTGGCTCACCACTTCTTTGGCAGAGGCAAAGCGCGCTTCTTCAGAGATAACAGTCACCCCAAGGCTTTCAAAGCGTTCAACTGAATCATGGGGGGCAATGCCAGCAATAACATCTGCAACATGGTTTTTGACTTTGGCAAAATTAACAGACACCTCGCCCGTTATGCCCATCTCTTTATGGCCTTTGCCATAATGGGCAATTTTGCCAGCCGCTAGCAAAGCCTTTGAGGGAACACAGCCTGTATTCAAACAGTCGCCACCCATCTCGCCTTTTTCAAATAATACAGTTTTTGCGCCCATTTGCGATTCACCTGCCGCAACGGAAAGACCCCCAGACCCAGCGCCGATGATGCAAATATCTGCTTCGATAAAGGTGGGTTCTGCCACTAATTTAGATGCCATTATTGCGCCTCCTTGTTTGTGGTGCGCCCTTTGATGATGCGAAGTGCTGATGGCATAAGCGCAAGCGCACCCAAAGCCAATAAGGGGCCAATAATTTTAATATCTGACAAGGTGCTAAGGTCAGGCGTCTTGCCAGCTTGCAGGATATGGTCAAAACCAGTTGCCACAAACACATAAACAAAAGTGCCTGGCATGATGCCGATAAAAGTAGCGCCGATAAAAGGCAACAGACGCATACCAAGCAAAGCCGGGACAATGTTTACAACCCAAAATGGCGCAACTGGCAACAGGCGCAATGCAAGTAGATATTGAAACGCATTTTGTGAAAAGCCAGCTTCCAGTTTTTTCAAAAACGGCCCTGCCTTAGCAGATAGTAAATCAGATAAAATCGAACGTGCGGCGATGAACACAATCGCCGCGCCTACAGTGGCGCCAAATACAATGATAACGCCTGCAAACAGCCCCAAAAGCGCGCCGCCAGATAAGGTAAGCAAAAGCGCAATCGGCAATGAGAAGGCAACAGCGATCACATAAATCACAAAAAAGATGAGGTAAGCTACAAGCACGTTCTCTGCAATAAAGGCCTTAATCTCACCATAATGGGCTGCCAATGTCTCAAACGATAATAGCTCATTTAGGCCTGTTGCAAAAAACAGACCCAACCCCAAAACCAAAATCAGAGGAAGAATCCCCTTCTTTAAATTGATAGCTTTTGGTTTCATCATCAAACAACCTATCACCTTATTTGCATCACGCTGATAACAAATAAAAAATCCTGTTATAAATACAATTTTTGTCCTGCCCTAGTATTTATATCTGTGTTAATAATTTAACAC
>WTHW01000007.1 GCA_011526395.1 Alphaproteobacteria bacterium | reverse complement strand
CACCAACATAATCAATGGTGATAGTTACCTCTGCAACCATAACCGCAATCCCCAGAGAACCGATGGCAAAATAAGGTCCGCGCAACCCAAACATAAAGGTTGAGAGTATCAACGACATCACCAGCGCAGCCAGAGCCGCCGCGATGATACCAATGAAGAGACCATAAAAATATTCTGCGTCGGTAAATTCTGGCTTAACGGCCCCCATTGCAGAGGTGTATTCGCCAACACCGCCATCATAGAAAAAGGCGATTTGAACAATTGCAGAAACATACATCCCTACACCAAAGAAGGCGATATTTCCAAGTGAATTATAGCCCATCTGGCCGCCTAGCGTGTCCCAGGTTGAGGCCATCAAAACCATCATCCAGAGATATGCGATAGACAATGTATATTCAGGGAACAACATGGGTCCAAAGACACCAAATAGCCCCAAACCCGCATAGGTTATGAGTGTGTTTTTCTTTATCATTATCTTAATACCTGTCTGTTGCGCCGCATTGAATATTGACGCCAGATGAGAACCAGAACGAGCATAGTTACCGGTGCTGCAACTTCATAAGCAGTCCCGATAATCATCCCGGTGTATTTTTCAACCAGCCCGATCCCGAACGCCGCGCCGATAACACCTGGCAAATTGCCAAGGCCAGCCGCGGTCACAATTGCAAAAGAGCGCACGGAATAGGTCACACCATAGAAAGGCTGGATAACCCAAATAATAGATACCAATACCCCGGCCGCCCCGCAGATAGCAGAATTAAAGGCAAAGGTGATGGCATAAATACGATCAGTGTTAATCCCAAGCACTCTCGCGGCTCTTGGATCTTGTGCGGTTGCCCTGATAGCTTGTCCTGTCCGTGACTTCTTCATGAATAAAACCACGCTTAAGGCAATAGCCGCTGCCAGAAATAGGGATAGAATTTTCGAGGATGGCACATTGACCATATTATCAAAGAAGTCAAAGTTAGGCATATGCAAATCAATGATTTGTACTTCTGGCCCGTAAATCAGGTTCATCACCTGTTGCATCAGCAATGACAACCCAAAGGTGGCCAAAAGTGATACAAACATATCCTGGTCAATAATCCGGCGGATCATCCCCACATAAATTACCCAGCCATAAACAAACATGGCGGCAACAACGATGATCAATATAAGCGGCAAGGGTACATTGGCATGTGATAGGGACAGCGCCATATAGCCACCCATAATCACAAAATCCCCCTGGGCGAGGTTTTTAATATTCATAACGCCCCAAACAAGGGCCAGCCCATAAGCACTTAGCGCAAAGACGGCACCGACAAAGATGCCTTCCAAAATCACCTGCACGTTAAGGATCGGCGCCCATACAAAAAGGAGCTGAAGATTGTCTAACATGAGTATCTCCGATGAGAAGAAAAAGGAAAAAGAAAAGAAGGGAAAATACTTTCCCTTCTTTTCTGAAAATGGATGATTAGTATGTCACGTTCCGTGGGAATGTCATGTCCTTGAAGGACTCTACTAACGAGTACGCGCCATCAGCGCCAATTTGACGCATAAACATTGGCTTGGCGATATTATTCCCTGCTTCTGAGAATTTGATGTCGCCATAGAAGGTTGTCATTTCAAGTGCAGAGATTGCATCTCTTACAGCATCCTTATCGAGGCTGTTAGCAGCTTCGAAGCCTTCTTTCCATACATAAACAGCAGCAGATGCCTGAGCTGACTGGTATGGAACGGATGTGTATGACGGATAGTCTTTCTTGAAGCCTTCATTCCAGTCCATTGCACTTCCAAACATCGGGTCAGATTTTGACAATGTTTCTACCCACTGTGTCGGACACAGGAAGCCGGTTGACGCGTTCGGGAATTTTTCCTGAACTTTAGCTGCTTCACAATGTGTCATGGCGATCATTGGAACATTAACTTTCATTTCGTCAATCTGACGAGCAGCAGTTGCCGCCCCTTTTGAGTGACCAGAAATGATCAGAATGTCAGGCTTCAGAGCCTTCACCTTTGTGAGTGTTGTTGACATGTCTGACAAGTCAGCTGGTAGCTGGTCATCGATAACAATCTTCATGCCATATTCATTAATATTATCGATAACACCAGCTCTCACATCCATGGAGAATGGGTCACCTTCAAATGCTAATGCAACGCGCACTTCAGACGGTGACCTGAAATTCGCTTTTCTTTCCTCGGCAGCCATATGGACAGCTGAAGCCAGATACTGCTCTGATGTTGACAGCACGGCAAACAGATACTTATAGCCTTGTGTGAACAAAGAGCGTGACGCCCCTTCTGCTTCCACCATTGGCACACCAAACTTTTCCGACACAGGGGCAATCGCCTTTGTCATGCCAGAGCTGTATGGTCCAAGCATATATTCAACACCATCCTGCTGGATCAGACGCTCAGCAAGCTGGGCACCACGTGCAGGTGTTGATT
>WTHW01000184.1 GCA_011526395.1 Alphaproteobacteria bacterium | reverse complement strand
GCGTGAAATATGGGTGATACATGTGGCTTTATTGCAACTCTATCTTCTGGTTTTAAAATTGAAAAATATAGAGCTGTTAGTATGGATACCATAGACGCGCTACTAGCCTGATGGCCGCCTATTTTTATCTTGTCATCATTCTCCCGAAGGTGATTGGCGTGATGGATCATCCAGTGAGACAGCCAAAGTAAACGCTGTTCAGTTTGCTTAAGTCGTTGAAAATTTATCGCCATGTTTTGCAACTCCTTTAATGCTCAAAGATAAAAAAGGCACAACTGCAAAATTAAATTATTCGATACTTTTTAAGAAAATAATGGTTTAATTTGGATTAATTGAGCATAAAACTAGTGATATTCACTAAATAAAGAGGAAAAATATTAAATGATTGATGGGCAGGATGTTCAGATTCTCAGACTTTTGACAGAAGATGGACGTATGTCTATCCATGAACTGAGTGAAAAGGCTGGCCTGTCTCATACGCCAGTGAGTCGTCGTGTGAAAAAACTTGAAGCTAGCGGGATTATCACAGGCTATGAGGCTCGAGTAGACGAGCGTAAGTTAGGCTTTACCTTCTCAGCATTTGTCTCCGTTCGTTTGGATAAACAAATTGATGAGACCTTGGTAGCATTCGAGCGCCAGATTAAACTTATGCCAGAAGTGGTAGACTGTTGGCTAATGACGGGAAACCACGACTATCTGCTACGTGTTGTTACTCGCGACATTGAAGAGTTTGAGACTTTTTTGTTGCGTGACCTAACCCGTACGCAAGGGGTGGCCTCAATGGAATCGTCAATACCATTAAGGCGTGTCAAGGCCGGCGCTGCACGCACATATTGAGCATTATCATGCTTTAAATCGTTTTATTTACCTAAGAATTAGCAAACAAGATTGCCGTAAATTTTAAATTATAGAATGGGAGGTCTGTCGATGAACTATCACGCTCTTTTTAAAAATAAGAATGGAAAAAAGGTGCGTGTCGCTCTTGTTGGTGTGGGTGACTTTGGCGCGACGCTAATCGATCAATCTAGGAGTATCGATAGGATTAGTATCACCGTTATCTGCGATAAAGATGAGCAGCGTATGCAAGATGTGGTCAGAGACAATTGCTTAGAGTCTCCGCCGGTTATGGTAACCGATATTATGGCTGACAATGTTCCTGAGTTCGATGTGCTTGTCGAGGCGACCGGTCAGCCTGAAGTTGCCGCTGCAGTTGCTGAGTGGGCCATTGGCAAAGGGTGCCATGTTGTAATGGCCTCGAAGGAGGCGGGCATCGTTGTGGGCCCAATCTTGAGCCAGATGGCGATGCAGAAAGGCGTTGTCTATACTGAGGTTGAGGGAGATCAGCCAAGTCTTCTAATTGGGCTGAATAGCTGGGCAGAAACACTTGGTCTTGAAGTACTGGCTGCAGGCAAATCTAGTGAATATGATTTTGTTCTTGAGGATGACGACACGCTCTGTTGGTTAGGGAAAAGATATCAGAACTCTGGAATGCTAAATTTATGGCATTGTCCTGACGGAGACTGGCAGAAACATGTCGCCCGCCGAAATACAGTGGCTTCAAATGCAAGATTTCCAAGGCGCACTGTTCCTGATTTCTGTGAACTTGGTGTGGTTGCTAATGGTACAGGGCTAGTCCCTGACAAGGCTTCTCTGCACGCACCGTTGTTAAGGCCAGTCGAACTTGCGGATGCCTTTCAGCTTAGCGGTGAGGGCGGACTATTGAAAAACACAGGAATTATTGATGTGTTCAATTGTCTGAGACGTTCGGACGAAATGAGTTTTGCTGGCGGTGTCTTTGTGATTGTGCGCTGTGAAAATGAAAAAACTTGGGATTTGCTTCGGGGGAAAGGGCACGTTGTGGCTCAAAATACCAAAACAGCCATGCTTTTTATTGGGCAGCATACTTTAGGAGTGGAGGCTGCTATGTCAATTTTAAGCGCAGCTTTATTGGAAATCCCAACTGGAGCTTTGGCACCTAAGCCAGATGTGGAGTTGATCGCAAGGACTGCACGCGATTTCAAAAAAGGTGAGATATTGAAAATTACAGATATGCATCATCATGCAGTTGCAGGATTGGAGCCAGAACTTGTAAATGCTGAGCGTGATCAAGCAAGCGCTCCAGTGCCATATTATTTGGCGACAGGAAGAAAACTACTCAAAGATGTGAAGCAAGGTACGGTGTTGTCCTGGGAAATGGTTGACATAGATTTGAACTCGAGGCTCTATCAATTGCGAAAACAGCAATCTGACTTGTGGTTTCAGTGATGTTAGTTTGTTGTGACCGTTAGGCATCATTGCTGAATTGTTAAGGGAAACTTCAAGAGTCGCCTGGCGACTTTTTGGCGACCGGCGGCTGTAACCCGCAGAAACCCTAGAGTTATGTCAGGCTCATAACCTGAAGGTCGCAGGTTCAAATCCTGCCCCCGCAACCAA
>WTHW01000222.1 GCA_011526395.1 Alphaproteobacteria bacterium | reverse complement strand
TGACTTTTAATCACTGGGTCACAGGTTCGAATCCTGTACCGCTCACCATTATTAAGCCAAGGAATAGGCCCGATTGTGGCAGGTTCCTTGGTTTTTTTATGCTGATATGTTTCAGCGTTGCAGAGCTCCTTGCAGATAAAGGAAATGCGTCTGTTTCTGTCGACTGGTCGGCTTGTTTCTTTCTGCTTGATTATGACGATATCAGCTTCCATGTTGCCGTGGCATGAGCGCATAATTTATCTTCTGCATTATATAGATGGCTCTCTAGAAAATTAATTGAACGCCCCTTTTTTATGAACCGGCTTTTGCAGATGACCTGTCCGTCCACGACAGGTCTGAGATACTGGATCTTCATCTCTATTGTTGAACCAGGCCCGATAGCTTTGTTCAGAAGATGGCCCATGGATATATCCAATACAGTGGCAATCATGCCCCCATGAAAAGTCCCCTGAGGGTTAGTGAACATCTCGTTTACATCAAAAGAAATTGTCAGCGTGTCATCATCCCCATAATCAAATGATAACCCGAGAAGCTTTGCTAAGAAGAAGCTTTCGAAAACCTGTTCATGACCTTCGATTGCGTGTTGAAATATGTTCGATGCTGCTGCTTTATCAATATATTTTTTTGACATAGCTTTATCCTGATTTTTTTTTTGTATACCGGCAATCCTGACAAGAAAGCAGGATGTAATTAACCCACCTCAGGCCAAACAGTCAAAATATATACAGCACAAGCGCTTAAGATAGGGCTGGCGCCAACAGCCATGCCCAAAAGGAGTTTGAGGCAGCCAGACAAATTGAACAAAAAACCAGCCCGTGCTGATTTGGCTCTCAAACATAATGCCGGATGCTGATGGCAGGCAGAGGCGTAAAAAAACCCCAGCCCGATCTTGGCTGAGGTTTTTTTATCTTTAGCACATTTCCACCCTAAAAAAGGGTGATCTGGTGCCGTAATGGAAAGTGGATCGGTAAGCCGACACCAGATCACGACTTACCTTGCAACTCTGATACCAATTCTTCACTGCGGCAGATTTTTTTTAATTTTCTTCTGCTGCTTTTGTGCAGGAAATACAGAACTATCTGATCTGATTATGAGTTTTTCCCTAAAATGCGTCTGATGATCAGGTGAGCAATCACAGCTGTTGAAACAAATAAGCCTGTCATTCCGGCTCTTTCAGCAAGGCTGGTGCTGGCGCCAACGGCCGGGTCTGTCCACAAATCAGTACACATAATCAGAGTAAACAGCCACACCACAGATAGTAAGGCATTTTGAAACACATTCATAATTTGACCTTTCCTTCACAAGATCTTCATCTGTCGAATGAGGTTAACCTGTGACAAAGCTGAACAGTTAAAGTGCATTGAATAAGACCATCAGATAGGCCCCGCCGGCAAACCCAACAGCAATCCAGATAATCATGCCTGCGCCGCCGCGCATCGCCCAGCCTCTGCTCCGGCATAGTCGATTCACCGCATCATAAGATAAAAACAGCCAAGCCACCATCACGAGCGGTAATAATATCGCGTCTACCCAAGTCATGCCCCGGCCTCCTCCATCTGATGCCTATTCTGTCAGGGGTCAGCTGAAATTGCATGTGAAAAAACAGTTACATATGCGAAGAAGCCCTTGAGATAAGCTCAAAGGCTTCTTCTTGTAACAATGTAACCTTTTGGGAGGAAGAGGAGGGAGATCAAGTGGTTACATCATCACAAACTGTCCTGTTCCATCAAGAGCGATCACTTGACCGTCCTGAGCAAAAAAACAGGCATAATTTTCATCACACCCCATAGAGCTGTGAATATCTTCAACCAGCTGGCCCACAGGTTTGGCTGCAAATAACCGCCGACCTGTCTGGCTGTCTACAGATAAGGTTCTGAAGAAGTGAACCCTGACTAAATCTATCCGATCTGGATTCTGATTTAACTGCATGGCTGATCTTTCTGTTCGAATTGGCTAACACTTATGTTTCTTATTTAGACAAAAATAAATTAAATTTCCGTTTACGCTTAATCACATTCGCGTGAACACAGAAATTCTAAGGCTCATTCGCGGATAAATCAGAGAGAAGAGCGTTGTCTTAACGGTGCAGAGATAGGGCAGAAGCGCCTAAGCGTTGCGCATCATCATGGTCATGAGAGACCAGTAAAACCGCCAGCTGATCTTCTGTCGCCACTTGGCGGATCAGGTCAATTGCGTCAATCCGTGCCTTCATATCCAAGGCAGAAAACGGCTCATCAAGTAAAAAGAGAGGGGACTTTCTGACCAGAGCCCGCGCCAAACCCATACGTTGGGCTTCACCACCAGATAATTCACCCGGTAGGCGTGCAGACAGATGATCAATGCTGAGCCGCCCTAGCGTGCTGTCTATCAGCTGCTGATCTGATGGCTTAAGCCGTCCTGTTGGTGATATCGCCAGCTCAATCGTTTTTCTGCAGGGCAAATG
>WTHW01000195.1 GCA_011526395.1 Alphaproteobacteria bacterium | reverse complement strand
TTATGGCTCGCTTGAAGGTGAGGTCATTCATGTGGCAAGTAACACAACAGAAGAGCCTGATATCCCTCCTTATTATGAGACAATGATTGCGTTAACACAGAAATCATTTCCCAATATCGATTTAACGCCAGAGATTGTGCCAGGCATGCAAGTCACAGTTGATATCATTGGCGGCAAGAGAACAGTGCTTGAATATATCCTGTCACCGATTGAAAAGGCGACATCTGTTGCCTTTCGCGAAAAATAAACAAAGATGACATAAGCTCACTTTTGATTTCATAAATTTGCATTCCTGCTGAAATATCTTACTGTGTCTATAATCGCAAAATGACTTTCAGCAGGAATGATATCTATGCAATTTGATAAGGCTGTCATTATCGTCGGCAAAGGGGATATTCATTGGCCTGTTTTGCGCGCTATATCATCTCGCTATGATATCATCGCCCTTGATGGTGCTTATGATCAGCTTGTGGCAAATCAATTTACCGTATCAGCCATTATCGGTGATTTGGATAGCCTGTCTGCCAGAGATGATATCGACACAAATAAGGTCACAATCATTGCCATTGAAGAGCAAGATAGTAATGATTTTGAAAAAGCCATCTATAGTATCACAGCGCCAGCCTTTTTATGTTTTGGCCTGACTGGCAAGCGATTTGATCACACCATTGCCAATTTACATGTGATGGCAAAATATAGTGATTCAAATAAGCTTATCGCAATCACCTGTGATGAAGTCATCACAATCCATAGGGGCGACAGCCAATTAGAGGCAAAGGCAAATGCGCTTATTGCCATTTTGCCGCTTATGCCTATCACCTTTGTCTCAAGTGGTGGCCTTGCCTATCCGTTGGACGGTTTGGCTTTGGCGATTGGGCAGATGGTATCATCCTCTAATCATGCCACAACTGACATGGTTACCTTACAGCCAGCTAAATCAGACACTACCCTGCCTTATGCGATTTGTAGGCCATTATCTTTATTCCAGGACGGCGTGATATCTGTTTAAGATTTATCTTGTGCGCCATAAGTGACACGGCGCAGATAATCTGTCATATCATTGCGGCTTTTAAACTCCCTCAAAGCATCTGACGAGATATCTTTGCGCATAACAACAGGCAATCTTGTTCTCATGCGCCGCTTAATCTCACGGAACATTAAGGCATAGCCAAGCGTCTGGCTGATACGCCGTGCGAGTTGAAATAACACAGAGTTTTTGCCTTCAAAATAAAAAGGCAGAATGGTTGTGTTTGGCACACTTGCCATTTTCGCTACAAATTTCTTCCAATCTGTATCGATGGCTTTATCAACCAATCGTGGGGCTAGCGATATAGCGCCTGCTGGAAAAATAATGACAGCGCCATCATTTTTAAGATGCTCAATCGCGTCTTTTCTTACCTGCAGGTTATTTGCCAAAGCCTTTTCATCTTCATCAAAATCAATTGGCAAAATATTATCCATCACAGCAGGTGCTTGGCGTAACACACGGTGCGTGATGATTTTATAGTCAGAACGCACTTCTGAGACCATAGCGCACAAAGCAACACCGTCAATGACGCCAAAAGGATGGTTGGCAATCACCAATAGCCGTCCTGTGCTAGGGATTTCGTTCGAGCTATCTTTTTGCAAATCCAGATTGATTTTCAATCTATCAAGCGCATCACGCCAAAAATATTCGTGAGGGCGATTTTCATCGACATAATCAAGATAGAGTCGCTTTATCAGACCTTGACCTGTTGTCTTCTCAATAATGCGAATAAAGGCGTTTGATATTGGCCCCATCTCGGCATTTGCAAAAGAAAATATAGGTTCTTGCGATTGATTTGTATCAATTTGTTCTGATTGACTCATATCTATATGTGCAGGCGTTGCCAGCAATACCTCTTAAATCACGTCGTGACTTGTATCAGTCACCACATACCAACTAACGGCAGTAAGGTTATGCGTCAATCAGAATTTGCCAAACGATGGTCTAGCTAGCGCTTAGATACATCCAAATAATCGCAAATGCCACAATCGTCCACAGGCCAAGAGATACATCTTGTGTTTTGCCAGCAATCACCTTCATCACAACATAGGTAATGAACCCAAAGGCAATACCTGCCGCGATAGAAAATGTCAGTGGCATGACCAGTAATATCACCATGACAGAGACAGCTTGGCTCAAATCATCCCATTCAACACGGCGCAAGGATGTCATAAAATTGGCCGCGACGAATATCAGAGCAGGTGCTGTTGCAAATGCTGGTATAGAGGCAAATAGCGGCTCTAAGAATAAACAGCTTAAAAACAGCAGGGCGATCACAACAGCTGTTAAGCCTGTGCGTCCACCAGCTTTGATGCCTGATGCACTCTCAAGATAAGTGGTCATATTTGATGTGCCTGCCAGCGCACCAACAATACTTGCAGATGTATCAGCAACAACGGCTTTATTGATATTTTCAATCGAACCATCTTCGCGGCGCTTGCCTGCAATTTCTGAGATAGCTGACAAAGTGCCCGTCGTATCAAAGAAATCAACAAACAGCATAATAAAGACAATGGTGATAAAGGCAGGTGAGAAGACAGCGCTAAAATCAAGTGAAAAGGCAGCTGAGGCAACTGGCGGCGCGCTCGCAATACCGCCAAAAGACGCTAATCCAGCAATCCATCCGATGGCTGAGACAGCCAAAATGCCAAGTAGAATACCGCCTTTAATGCCGCGATATTCCAGTCCAGCAATGACAAGCAAGCCAATCAGCGCGAGCAAAACCTCTGGTGAGGTGAGGGCGCCAAGACCAACAATTGTATCAGGGTTTGAGACAATGATGCCAGCACCTGTCAGACCAATAACAGCTAGGAAAAGGCCAATGCCAGCTGTGATACCAGCTTGCAAAGCATTTGGAATGGATTGCAACAACCAAGCGCGCAATTTTGTCATGGAAAAAATAAGGAATAATACAGAGGAGACAAATACAGCTGTTAAGCCTTGTTGCCATGTAAAGCCATATCCAAGCACAACACCATAAGTGAAAAAGGCATTGAGCCCCATGCCCGGCGCTACAGCCACAGGCCAGCCAGCATATAGGCCGATGATCAATGTGCCAATCACTGTTGCAATGATGGTCGCAACAAATCCGGCGGCGAAATCGATACCAGCATCTGATAAAATACCTGGATTGACTGCGATGATAAATGACATCGTCAAGAATGTTGAGAAACCAGCAATGATTTCTGTTTTCACATTTGTGCCAGATGCACGCAGATTGAATAATTTCTCTAACATAGCGTAGTACCCCCTCGCTAGATTTCGATAGTCTTACGAAATCTAAGCGCTATCGACAATAGCTTATGCGCCTTTATTTTGTTGAACAAAGAGCGCTCATTGCTATAGAATATTAAGGAATTACGCTATAACAGCGGTGGAAGATATTTTCATAAGTCATTTTGTCACATGAAGGAGCTGTTCTCGATGACAAATTCTACACAAACTTCAACATCACTCGCGCAAACGATTTTGGTTGGCGGCATGTCAGAAGCTGGCTTGTCAACGATGCACAAGATTGCGCTTGTTATTGGTGGTTCAGTTTTATTGGCGCTATCAGCACATATTAAGGTGCCATTTTATCCAGTGCCAGTCACAATGCAAACAATGCTCGTGCTTCTTATTGGTATGGCCTATGGCTCACGCCTTGGTTTTGCAACAATCCTAGCCTATTTGGCACAAGGTGCAGTTGGTTTGCCAGTATTTGCTGGCGGTGCTGGTCTTGCTTATATGGCTGGTCCAACAGGCGGCTACCTATTTGGTTTCGCTGTCTCAGCATTCCTTGTTGGCATGATGGCTGAAAAAGGCTGGGGTAAAAGCTACCAGTCAACAGCGCTTGCTATGGTTATCGGCAATATTGTTATCTATGCCTTTGGTGTGACATGGTTATCATCAATCATTGGCAGCTTTGATAAAGCTATCCAATTTGGTTTGATGCCATTTATCTATGGTGACTTGCTAAAGATTGTTATTGCGACAATTGCATTGCCTGTTGCTTGGAAATATTTGCCAAAAGCGTAACCGCGCTTACAAATAGTGAAATAACATAAACAGAACCGCTGGGGTTGTTATGCTTGCCACGATTGTGGTCAACATAATGGCGCCAGCGGTTCTTTCGCTATAGACCTGATAATATTGTGACATGGCAAACACATTGGCGGCGATTGGCAATGCCGCTGACAAGATGGCTGTTTGCACCCATATTTTATCCATACCTGGCCAGCCAATAAATAAGATGGCAACCAACAGCGGGTGGATGAATAATTTTAAAAAGCTTACAAGTGTGATTTCAACATACGCTTTTTTCAAATTGCTTCCATAAAGTGTAATGCCAAGTGCAAAAAGCGCAGATGGCGCCGCGGCACCCGCTAGCATCGTCATAAATCTGTCTGCCATATTTGGTACTGGTAGGCCTGTAAATGCCCAGATGATGCCGAATATAGCTGATAAGATCAGAGGGTTTTTGGCAAGCTGCCTGCCCATATGCCCCAATGATGAAGCAACAGAGCCACCTTGATCTGATGAGACAAAGACAGCAGTGCAGACAAGCAAGACAATCGTATCCACTGATAAAATAATGGCGAGTGGCAAGATGGCTTCATTGCCAAATGCCATGATACAAAGCGGCACACCAATATACCCGACATTGGGATAGGCGGCATTCAGCCCATAAAGGCCACGCTGAATACCTTGAAAGCCAAATAGATAGGCAGAGGCAATACCTGTTAGCAATAACATCAAGATAGTTGCCAGCTCATAGCGTATCAAAAAGCCAAGATTGAAAAGCTCTTCAACAGGCGCGGCGATAATCGATAAAAATAAGAAGGGGGGTAATATAAAATAAAAGGCAAATCGCGCGAGCTTCAGACCCATATCAGCGTCGAAAAAACCAATAGCACGCGAAAATGCACCAAGTGCAATAACACCAAAAAACGGTATCGTTAAATTTAAAACATCATACATAGCTAAACATATAATATGCTTCGCTATAATGGTGAAGCGGCGTTGTTACTTTTTTGATGCACTATTATCGTTTAATGCTTGCATGCCCATAGGGGCGCCACAAGCCTCATCATGTGCAAAGTCTGCGCACGCATCTTGAATTTCAATAATTTCTGCTGCACCTGACATCTCAATTAAATCAGCAAGCCTCTCTTCAGGAGACTCATCACTGCTATGACGCAATGTGACAGCAACGATAGCCACTATCGTTGATACTTCATCAGAGACTTCTTTCTGTGATTTGCTTTGTATCGTTGGGTCAAACGGGATAATGGCGGCACTATCAACAGCTGAAGGGTCATTTGGGCGCATGATCAGATCTCCTTATTGCGATTCTTTGGGATAAGCCAACAAATTATGTGAGGAGGAAAGCGTAAACAACTGCCGGGCATCATTGATGCTATATCACTACAAATTGTGTTTTTGTCACGGTGTTGCATACTAGATAAAGTATAAACAGAAAAAACACTTTGCCCCAAACGCTATTTTTATTTTCTTCATCTCATCTGTTGGCGTGATTATTCGTATCTATATCCACAGTAAGATTTTTGGCATTGCCACAGCTTTTCAGGATTTAGGATTTTTCATGTTCCCCATCACGCACCAGCAAGCATCGAGCCGTTTGGATATGTTTTTGCCTCTTGCAGGGGGCGCCTATGCCAAAAAGCGAAATTATGATTATGGCGCTCATAACCATGATAATGTGTCACGCTTATCTGCGGCATTACGCCGGCGCACGATTTTAGAGCAGGATGTCATTAAATCTGTGCTTGGCGCTCATAGCTATAAAGGGGCGGAAAAATATATCCAGGAAGTCTTCTGGCGCACCTATTGGAAAGGTTGGCTTGAGATGCGGCCAAGCTTGTGGGCTGATTATTGCAATCAGGTCAAGCATGGCTTCAAACAGACTGAGCAATTATCGCTTGCCATGACAGGTCAAACAGGCATTGAGGCGTTTGATTCATGGCATAAAGAATTAACCGAGACGAATTATCTTCATAATCACGCGCGGATGTGGTTTGCCTCTATTTGGATCCATACATTTGGCCTGCCATGGCAAGCTGGCGCCGCTTTATTTATGTCTCATTTACTTGATGGGGACCCTGCATCTAACACGCTTGGATGGCGTTGGGTGGCGGGTCTGCAGACCAGAGGCAAAGCATATGGTGCAAGGGCTGATAATATTGACCAATTTACCAATGGTCGTTTTGCACCGTACGGTCAGCTTAATGAAGATGTTGCCGCGATACCGGGCCCTGAAAACCCACCAGCCATGTCTATCAGAGAGCCGCGCAGCGCAAACGGCAACAGCGCGCTTTTGCTACTGACACCCGAAGATTGCCATCCAGAATCACTTCCCCTTGTCCAAAAGCCAGTGGCAGTGGCACATATGCCGTCCGGGCTTGTAAAAGACAGAGCGCAGGCAGTAATGGATGCAGATAATGAAGCCATGAAAGATGCGCTAGCGCGCGCTAGCAGCTATTTCAACATCACCTCTTATGGCGATATATCGTCGCAAAACTGGCAAAAAGATATTCACAACATCATGGCAGAGTGCGGTGCAGACCACATCATCATGCCGTTCCAGCCTGTTGGTTTTTGGCACGACATTCTCTCTGACACTGATTTACCTATATCAGAAATCTTGCGCCCTTATGACAACTTATGTTGGCCACATGCGAAAAAGGGATTTTTTCCATTTAAAGAAAAAATCCCTCATTTCATTTCATCACTTTGATAAGTGAGCTTACTTTATCTTAGCTGCTGCCAACGCGGCGAACAAAGATTTTGCCTTCTGGCTTGTTATTTACATTTTTGACGGTGTTTGTTGCTTGACTAAACAACACTGTTTCTACACCAAATGTATCAACTACAGATGCTCTCGCACGAACCTGTTTGCCAACCAAATCTTGACCAAGATACAGTGATCTTGATTGCGCTGTTGATTCAATCGCGCGCCATGAACGACCATCTTTTGATGATTCCCATGTGATTGATAAGCTGGCAATACCATCTTCGTCAGACAGGCCAACAGATTGTGACTTCAATGTTTGACCTTCGCTTGCATCACCAATGATTGTGACTTCACCTTCGACCGGATCATCCACATTTTCAACAGTCTCTGATGGGTTTGTGATCAAAATTTCTCTTGTATCGTGCGAATCAACATATGACATCACCGCACGATAGCTATAACCCACATGGCTTTGTGTCAGGCGCAGAACATCACCAACAGCTTCAGGGAAGGCTTGCCAGTCAGTTTTTGTGCTTGAACGCTGCCAGATAATATCAAAATTGCCGATGCCGTCTTCATCTGCCACGAGGCTTGTATCGACGACAAGCGCATCATCTTCACGTGCATTACCTGTTAAAATCGGAGACCCAGACGGTCTGTCATTTACATTCTGTACTGGCTCAGATGGCGGGCTGATGATTGTCTCTAAATTACCCTGACCATCTACATAAGAGATTTGCACACGCAGTCTTTTGCCAACATGTTCTTCACGTGGTGTAAATGATTGCTGGATGACGCCAGACAGATTGCGCCATGATGCATTATTATCAGAGATTTGCCACTGAACCTGAATATTGCCCATGCCGTCATCATCCATGATGGCAGATACGTCAACCACAAGCGGGTCATCTTCAATAGCAATAAAGCCAGAAGCTGATGCTTCGGCATTATTATCAGACGCTTGATTCGTTTCAGCAGATGCTGATTGTGTTGATGATTGAGACGTTGATGTGTCGCTCTGCTCTACTGATTGGCTCTTGGCTGTGCCATCTGTATCAGTGGCGCCCGGCAATCCGCCAGCCATTGCATAGCTTGCCATCATGCAGCTCACTACAGTAGCTGATAAGCTCGTAAATTTCTTCATCAAAACATCTCCCCATTTCCGACAGAAATTAGCGGCAGTTCAGTCATTATCGAAAACCTCGTGTAAAAATCGCTTAATTTGACACGATTGTCCACTCTATTTACGTAAATTTAACCATTTAGATAAAAAAAGCAGTGAATTAATCCTGATAATTAATCCCAAAGTTCGGCTTTTGAGGTATCTTTTCGTAAAGATAGCAGAAAATGATAATGGTTTTCTTGCATTTTATATGCTGATATAAATGTCAGGCGTAGGTCATATGTGGCCATTCTTTGTAAGATAGGCATAAGTACTTTATTAACAATCTATCGTTCGATGAGTATCCGCTTGTGCGTTTAGGGATGTAAGGTAAATCCATGATTG
>WTHW01000078.1 GCA_011526395.1 Alphaproteobacteria bacterium | reverse complement strand
GCGCCCTATGCGTACAAAGAATTTATACAATCAAGAATTATAAAAAATGCTTAATCACGCGAATGTGATTTGCAACTAACGCGCATCAAGAACAATCTACTAGATGAATAAAAAACTCATATCTTAACCATTTATGCATAGCTCTGCCTCAAAATGAGCTGATGTCAGAAGAGGAATGAAATGAATATTTTACTTGTAGAAGATGATCCCATTATCGCCGATGTGCTAACCATCACTTTAAAAGATGCTGGTTATTTTACGATTTTAGCAGGCTCGATTCATGACGCACTAGAAGAGGTTAGCCTAAATGAAATAGATGCTGTTCTACTAGATTTAAAACTGCCAGATGGTGATGGCACGCGTTTTGCAAGGCTTGTTCGCGCTAAACGTGAAAAACAGCTTGTGCCTATCCTTGTTGTATCCGGCAATAATGATGTTAATGACCGTATCATGGCTTTGGGAGCTGGCGCTGATGGTTACTTAGCCAAACCCTTTGATAAGCATGAATTACTGGCACATTTAGAAGCAATCATAAGGCGTGCAAACGGTCACAGCTCTCAGGTAATTGAACTCGGAAATTTAGCAATAGATCTGCATCGCAAGACAGTTAGTGTTGATGGCAAGGTCGTGAATTTAACGCGAAAAGAAATTGAAATCGTTAATTTGTTAGGTGTTCGTAAAGGCGCTGTTCTAAGCAAATCAAGCTTCCTGAACCATCTATATGGAGGACGCGATGAGCCGGAATCAAAGATTGTTGATGTGTTCATCTGCAAATTGCGACAGAAATTACAAAATGCAGGCATGCAAGGTGCTATGATTGAGACTGTTTGGGGACAAGGCCATAAGTTAGTGGAAGACACACCTACGGAAAGCTTCCAGTAACAACAACTCGGCAAATAACATCTTCAGGAACCGAAAAGCCGCATAAATAACCGTATGTGGCTTTTTGTTTTTTGGTGTGGTTTTTTTGCGATACGATATTGCGAATGGATGCTCTGTGAACTAAAAAAGGACACAGTTTAAGCAAAGCGTGGGCAAGCAAATATCGTAGCTCTATATCCACGCTACAGGCATCCTAGCAGATAGACGATGAACGCATTTTTAGATTTTACATTGGGTGATTTTGTAAAGCACCCTGAAAAGCCAGAATGGGGCTTAGGGCAAGTGCAATCAATAACCGGGATGCGCGTAGTTGTGAATTTTGAAGAAGCAGGCAAATTACTGATTAATTGCGAAATGGTGGATTTGACGGTCGTTGATTTGACCTCTGTCGCAGACAGAACAGATTAGGCCAGAATTAGTTACAAACAATAACGCCATATATTGCAAGCTAGCGGTGTTATGTCATATTTTTAAAGTAGCAGAATTGGGAAAGGGCATTAGAGATGCCAGATTCTTTTGATAAGGACCTTCCGAACACTCCTGGCAACAAGCGCCCGAAAGGGAAGTTTAAGCCAAAAGGCCGTCTAACTGACCCGAACGCTATCGAAGAAGTGAAGGGCTTGCTGAAAGGCGCAACATTCCAGCGCGATATGCTGATTGAGTATCTTCATATCATTCAAGATAACGACAAACATCTTTCTGCTGAAAAACTAGCTGCGCTTGCACATTTGATGAAAATTCCCATGGCTGAAGTTTGGGAAGTCGCAAGTTTTTACGATCATTTCGATCTCGTGAAAGAAGGGCAGGACGCGCCAGCAAAACGAACAGTCCGTGTTTGCACATCATTATCCTGTATGATGGCCGGTGGCGAAGCCTTGCTTGAGGAACTACAATCATACAACAGTGATGAGGTGCGCTTTGTTGGCGCCCCTTGTATTGGCGCGTGTGACAAAGCGCCAGCAGCAGCAGATGGACACTCCCTTGTAGCGAACACATCAAAAGCTGACTTGATTGAGCGCGTTAAATCACCTGCCCCACACGCTGATGCACCTAGCTATAGAGGCTTTGACTCTTATGTTGATGATGGCGGCTATCAATTACTTAAAGATTTGAAATCTGGCACGCGCACAGCTGAAAGCGTTATCGAAGCCTTATCTGGCTCAGCC
Source organism: Alphaproteobacteria bacterium (assembly GCA_011526395.1). Taxonomy (GTDB): domain Bacteria; phylum Pseudomonadota; class Alphaproteobacteria; order Puniceispirillales; family Puniceispirillaceae; genus UBA685. The sequence continues at coordinate 6,354 of WTHW01000078.1, read as the reverse complement.
CTTCGTGGGCTAGGCGGCGCAGGGTTCCCAACAGGCCGCAAATGGTCAATCGTGAGTGGCTATGAAGGCCCGCGCATGATGGCGATTAACGGTGATGAAGGAGAGCCCGGCACCTTTAAGGATAGGCATTACCTTACAACAGACCCGCACCGCATGATTGAAGGCATTTTGGTTGCCGCAAAGGTGGTTGGGATTGAACATTGCTATATCTACATGCGCGATGAGTACCCTGAAATCATCGATTTATTGCGCAAAGAATTGGCACTTGTGAATAAAGCCGGCTTGGATGACCACACAGCACTCGAACTAAGAAGAGGCGCTGGCGCTTACATATGTGGTGAAGAATCAGCCATGATTGAATCCATTGAAGGGAAACGAGGTCTGCCTAGACATCGCCCGCCATATGTTGCTGAGGTTGGCCTATTTGGAAGACCCACTTTGGTCAATAATGTTGAGACACTCTACTGGGTGCGAGACATTGTCGAAAAAGGCGCCGAGTGGTTTAATGCACAAGGACGCGATGGACATCCGGGTTTCAGAACATATTCTGTATCTGGCCGTGTTGCCAACCCCGGCCTTGTAACTTGTGCAGCTGGCGCTACCGTGTCTGAGTTAATTGAAGCGTGCGGCGGCATGGCAGACGGCCATGATTTTAAGGGGTATCTCCCTGGCGGTGCCTCTGGTGGCATATTACCAGCATCGAAAGCAGATATACCGCTCGATTTTGGTGGCCCACTCGCTGATGAAGGGTGCTTTGTTGGCTCACATGCTGTTGTGGTATTATCAGACAAAGATGACATGTGGAGCGCCGCTTTAAACTTGATGAAGTTTTTTAAACATGAATCTTGTGGCCAATGCACACCTTGCCGTAACGGCACTGAAAAGGCGGTTGCACTTATGTCACAACCGCATGCAGACACAGATTTGTTAAGTGAATTGTCTATGGCGATGACTGACGCTTCGATTTGCGGTCTTGGTCAGGCAGCATCTAACCCACTTTCCAGTGTTATGAAACATTTCCCTGAAGATATCCCGCAACATTCAACAGTCTCAAAAGAGGACATTTAAAGTCATGTCGCAAAAAGTTGAATTCACGCTTGATGGCAAGCTCGTAACTGCAGATTCTGATCAAACAATTTGGCAAATCGCTAAATCGCAAGGCACAGACATACCCCATCTTTGTTACAAGGATGATGACAATTATCGGGCAGATGGAAATTGCCGCGCTTGTATGGTTGAAATTGAGGGCGAGCGTGTTCTTGCCGCATCTTGCTTGAGAAAACCAACTGAAGGCATGGTAGTCCACAGCCAATCTCACCGCGCGGACACAGCGCGAAAGATGGTAATGGAGCTTCTTGTTTCTGACCAGCCACCTCAAGAAAGTGCGCATGACCCAGAGAGCCAACTTTGGCAATTTGCTGAAAGCCAAGATACAACTGAATCACGCTTTCCTGCAGCATTTGCACCAGAAGCAGATACATCGCACCCAGCGATAGCAGTGAATATGGATGCTTGCATTCAATGTAATTTATGTGTTCGTGCCTGCCGCGAAGTGCAAGTTAATGATGTGATTGGCCTTGCTGGTCGTGGCTCTGATGCTCATATCGTATTTGATTTCGGTGATGATATGGGGGCATCAACTTGTGTGGGCTGTGGTGAGTGTGTGCAAGCCTGTCCAACAGGCGCCTTAATGCCAAAAACAGTTCTTGATGATAGCCAAAAGCTATCCATCACTCCTGACAAGCAGGTAGATTCAGTATGCCCTTATTGTGGTGTTGGCTGTCAGCTTACCTTTAATGTTAAGGATGAAAAGATTGTTTCGGTTACAGGAAAACAAGGCCCTGCAAACCAAGGGCGCCTTTGTGTAAAAGGTCGCTATGGCTTTGATTATATCAATAATCCTGAACGCCTTACAAAGCCGCTAATCAGACGCGAAGATGTGCCAAAATCCGCCTCTATGCCATTTGATCCAACAAACCCGCTAACCCACTTCCGTGAAGCAAGCTGGGAAGAAGCGCTTGACCTTGCAGCTAAGGGACTGAAGGACACCCTTGATGCGCATGGTCCATCAGCAATGAGCGGTTTCGGCTCTGCAAAAGGCACAAATGAAGAAGCCTATCTTGTTCAAAAACTTGTCAGAACAGGCTTTAAAACAAATAACGTGGATCATTGCACGCGCCTTTGCCATGCGTCATCTGTTGCAGCGTTGCTTGAGAATATCGGCTCAGGTGCGGTGACAGCTTCATTCTCTCAATGCCAGCACTCAGACGTCATCATTGTTATCGGCTCAAACCCGACGGTTAACCACCCTGTTGCTGCGACTTTCATTAAGAATGCAGCGCAAAGAGGCGCTGATCTATTCATCTTTGACCCGCGTGGACAGGTACTTGATCGCTATGCCAAAGCGTCCCTGAATTTTACACCGGGTGCGGACGTTGCGCTTCTAAATGCAATGATACACACAATTATCGCAGAAGGACTGCATGACAAGACGTATGTTGAAGAGCATACAGAAGGTTTTGAAGACCTGAAAAAAGCGACAGCGGCCACAACACCTGAGGCAATGAGCCCCATTTGTGGCATTGCACCTGACGTGATTAGGCAGACAGCCCGCACTTATGCAAAAGCCAATGCTGCTCTTATTTTTTGGGGCATGGGTGTATCACAGCATACACATGGTACAGATAATGCACGTTGCTTGATTTCACTAGCGTTGCTTACAGGCAATGTCGGAAAGCCTGGCGCTGGTCTTCATCCATTAAGAGGCCAAAATAACGTGCAAGGCGCATCTGATGCTGGCCTTATTCCGATGTTTTTCCCGGATTACAAGCCTGTCACAGATGCTGAAACACGTGAGAAATATGAGAAATTCTGGGGCGCCAAGCTTGACCCAAACAAAGGGCTCACAGTTGTTGAAATCACTGACGCTGCCTATGATGGAGACATAAAGGCGATGTATATTATGGGTGAAAACCCAGCAATGTCAGACCCAGATCAGACACATGCACGAGCTGCGCTAACGCGCCTTGATCATCTTGTTGTGCAAGATATTTTCATGACAGAGACAGCCGCTTTTGCAGATGTGATTTTACCAGCTTCAGCCTTTCCCGAAAAAACAGGTACTGTAACAAACACCGACAGACGTGTTCAGCTAGGGCGCGTGGCGGTAAACCCACCGGGCGAAGCACGTCAAGATTGGTGGATCATACAAGAGCTTGCCAAGCGTCTGGGCTTGTCATGGAATTACCAGCATCCAAAAGATATTTTCGGCGAAATGCGCATGGTTATGCCATCGCTTACTGGTATCAGCTGGGATAGGCTAGAAGCTGAAGACGCTGTTACATATCCTTGTGCTGATGAACATTCCGAAGGCAAAGATGTGATCTTTGGCGATGCCTTCCCTACCCCATCTGGTCGCGGGAAAATGACACCGGCAGACATATTGCCGCCTGATGAGCAACCAGATGAAGATTTCCCGATTGTGATGTCAACTGGGCGATTGCTTGAACATTGGCATACTGGTTCCATGACAAGGCGCGCAACAGTGCTTGATGCGCTAGAGCCAACAGCTGAAGTGCATATAAGCCCAGATGATTTGTCACAATTATCTGCTAAAGGCGGTGATATGATTGCGGTTGAAACCCGCCGCGGTAAAATTGAACTAGCCGCGCGCCTCGACCCGAATTTGCCAAAAGGCATGATTTTCGTGCCTTTCTGCTTTACAGAAGCGCCGGCCAATATGCTTACAAACCCAGCGCTTGACCCTTATGGCAAAATCCCTGAGTTGAAGTTTTCAGCTGCAAAGCTAACTGTTATTGAGCGGGTTGCTGCTGCCGAATAATGACAAGCCATGCCCATAGCTGGGCATGCGCTTCGTTTTGTCACAGATATTAGGGTGGTCAGCAGTAAGCTTGTTGGTTATAACCGTGCTCACAGTGGCATGATTGGTCACATAATTAAACTCTTCGGAGAGCCCTTTGGATTACAAGACGCTATTTGATAGCCATGTTGAAAAGTTAAAGCTCGAAAACCGTTACAGGTATTTTGTCGAGCTGGAGCGTCAAGTTGGGCGGCATCCGCATGCTATTTGGCATAGTGAAACAGGACCAAAAGAGGTAACAGTCTGGTGTTCAAATGATTATTTGGGCATGGGTCAATCAAATCATGCTATCGAATCTATGAATAAAGCAGTTTCAAATTTTGGAACTGGTGCTGGCGGAACCCGCAATATATCTGGCACTTCTTCATCCATCGTTGCCTTAGAAAACGAATGTGCGCTTGTTCATAATAAAGAGCGCGCATTGGTGTTCACATCTGGCTATGTTGCCAATGAGGCCAGCATTAGCGCCATTTTATCCATGATGGATAACCCGCTAGTGCTATCAGACTCTATGAACCATGCCTCCATCATTTCTGGCATCAGATATTCACGCGCTGATAAAGCAATATTTAGGCATAATGATGTTTCACATTTGGAAGAGCTATTGGCAGCTCAGCCAATAGAGCGTCACAAACTCATCATATTTGAATCAGTCTATTCGATGGATGGTGATACATCGCCTATTGCTGAAATAATCGCCCTAGCAAAAAATTATAATGCTTTAACATATCTTGATGAAGTTCATGCTGTTGGCATGTACGGAGAATATGGCGGTGGTGTCGCACAACGAGACGGTCTGTCTGATGATATCGACATTATCCAAGGCACATTTGGCAAAGCTTATGGCGCTATGGGCGGATATATTGCTGCAAGTGATGTTATTTGCGATGCCATTCGAAGCTTTGGTTCGGGCTTTATCTTTACAACAGCTATGCCGCCTGCCCTCGCAGAGGCGGCGCTTGCAAGTGTATCTTATTTGAGGACCTCATCTTCTGAAAGAGACGCGCAACAACAGCAAGCTGCAAAGCTGAAGCAGCGTTTCAAAGAGATTGGCATACCAGCATTGCCATCTACGACACATATCGTGCCAGTGATGGTAGGAGATGCGTCTAAATGCTCAGAGATAAGCTGGACATTGCTGAAAGAACATAATTTGTATATTCAGCCTATCAATTACCCAACTGTGCCACGAGGAACAGAGCGTTTGCGCATTACACCGGGCCCTCTTCATACTGATGAGATGATTGAGACACTCGTTCAAGCTCTTGCCACGACTATGAAGAAAATAGACCCGCCTAGCATGCATGCGAATGCTGAAGATACCCAAATTGCGCAAAATGGCTAATTTTGCAAATTTCTCGACTATAGAATCACTGTGAGATGATCTGTTTATTACCAGCAGATCGTAAATAAAATAATCATTTATAAACAGGGTGATAGGCATGTCTGTCAAACCATATCCATCTGACCATCCCACATGGCCACGCCATGCGAAAACAGGTGTGTTGCTTGTTAATCTTGGCACTCCTGATGGCACTGATACACCTTCTATGAGACGCTATCTTAAGGAGTTTTTATCAGATAGGCGCGTTGTTGAGGTGTCGCGCCTTTTATGGTGGCTGATATTAAATCTTATTATCCTGAATATTCGCCCTCGCAAATCAGGTGATGCCTATGCCTCAATTTGGCTTGATGATGAAGATGGATCTCCCCTTCGGAAATATACAAGATTACAAGCCGAACATATGGCAAAAAAACTAGGCAAAAGAGATGATTTAATGGTTGATTACGCCATGCGTTATGGCAATCCATCTATTGCGTCTCGTCTGGATGACATGCAAAAGGCTGGATGTAACCGCTTTGTTATTGTGCCGCTTTATCCACAATATGCAGCATCAACCACAGCCACTGTAAATGATGAAGTGTTTAAATGGGCATTGAAGCAAAGATGGATGCCTGCCATCCGCACTGCACCCCCATGGCATGACCATCCTGTCTACATCAAAGCGCTTGCAGATAGTTTCCGTGATTTTCAGAAGCAAAATGGCTCACCTGATATGCTGCAATTATCTTTTCACGGCATTCCACAAAGATATTTTGCACAAGGTGACCCCTATCATTGTCATTGCATGAAAACGGCACGGTTAGTACGCGAAGAACTTGATTGGCCAGAAGATAAATTCATGGTGACGTTTCAATCTCGATTTGGTCGCGAGCCATGGCTGCAACCATACACAGATGAGACGCTGGAACATTTTGGTGAAAAGAAAGTCAAACATCTTGCGCTAATGGCACCCGGATTTGTAGCTGATTGTCTTGAAACGCTTGAAGAATTAGCGATAGAAGGTCAAGAAAGCTTCCATGAGGCAGGTGGTGGTAAATTTAACTATCTTCCCTGCTTAAATGACAGTGACTATGGCATGAAGGTCATTGAACAAATCGTGCGAGAAAATATAAGCGGCTGGGTAGAGTTA
>WTHW01000030.1 GCA_011526395.1 Alphaproteobacteria bacterium | reverse complement strand
GAATATGGCTGTGTGATAAGCGCACTAGAACAGCAGAGCGTGTGGGAGATGGCTCATCATGACGCATTAGTTGGCGACCTGTTTCAATCACAGAAAATGTCTGAGATGTTGGCACTCCAAGCGCTGTTAATAGTTCTGTTGCCAATATCTCGCGCACAGCGCCTTTTAAGGTCAGGCAGCCATCCCCTTGCCGCGAAAACGGCGTTTGACCAGAGCCTTTGGTGCCAAAATCGAGTAACCTGCCTGTTTCATCGTCTTTCATCTGGGCAAATAAAAACCCACGACCATCACCAATATCAGGATTATAATGGCCGAATTGGTGACCATGATAGGCAAGTGCTAGCGGCTTTTGAAAACTGCCCTCAAATGGTTTGAAGTGTCCAAAATGCAGGCACCAAGTATCGTCACTCATTTCTGCTAGTCCTAGCTTTGCGGCAGCTGTTTGATTGCGATAACGCAAAATTGTTTTTGGCATCTGCGCTGGCGAGACAGGCACAAAAAAATCACCACCAAGCGCCTCATGTGTAGTCACAAATTTAGCCATAAGCTGCCCTCACTAAAAAAACGACGCCAATCGGACGCAAATAAGATAGATTTGTCTAGATGATAGAATTAACGATTAAATTGACAACTTTTTATTATACGTCCAATCCTAGCCTTACTAGCTAGCGTTTTGATTTAAGAGGGTTTTGAAAATGCCGTTGGATACTGCTTTAACAAATGATTTGTCTCGTGTCCTTAAGCCGATTGACGAAGCACGTGGCCTGCCAAATCAGAGCTATATTGATGATGGTTATTTCAAACAAGAACGCCAAGCACTTTTTGCATCAAACTGGTTTGCGATTGGCTTTGGCAAAGATGTGCCAGATGCAGGTTGTGTGAAGCCTGTTGATTTCATGGATATCCCGTTTTTGCTAACCCGCAATAAAGATGGCGATGTGAATGTATTTCAAAATGTGTGCCGTCATCGTGGGATGAAATTGGTTGAAGAGCCGGCTCGTCTAAAAGGTCCTATCACATGCCCTTATCATGCATGGGCTTACGATTTAGATGGTAATTTGCGCGCGACGCCTCACGCTGGCGGCCCTGATATCCATAATCATGACTCAGTGCCATGCAGTGAGCTTCCTTTGATGCGCGTCAGGTCATATGTATGGCGTGATGTGGTTTATGTCACACTCGAAGACAACACACCTGATTTTGAAATTTATGCTGCAGATTTGATGGCACGTTGGGCAGAATTTGAACAGCCTGTTTACTCTGGCGGTGCTGATAGCGGTTTTGAACTTGATTTGGCATGCAACTGGAAGCTAGGTGTAGAAAATTACTGCGAGGCTTATCATCTGCCTTTCATCCATCCTGATTTGAACAGCTATTCACGTCTTGAGGACCATTACAATATCCTAGATCACGCCAATTATGCTGGTCAGGGATCAGATGTCTACAACCCTCAGATTGCAGATGATGGAAGACAATTCCCTTCATTCGCCAATTTGTCGTCAAAATGGGACAAGGGCGCAGAATATTGTGCGTTTTTCCCAAATGTACTTCTTGGTGTTCATCATGACCACGCTTTTGCGATTATCCTGACACCAGCCGGCCCAGAGCGGACGATTGAACGCATTGAGTTATATTATGCATCAGATGATGTAGCATCAAATGCCTATGATGATATGAGGCAAGTGAACACAGCCATGTGGAAAAAGGTATTTGAAGAAGATATTCAAGTGGTTGAAGGCATGCAATGTGGTCGCCACGCCCCCTTATATGATGGTGGTAAATTCTCTAGCGTCATGGATACGCCAACACATCATTTTCACAAATGGGTAGCCGAGGGCATGTTGCGCTCGCAATAAAGGCTATTCGTAATAGTCGTCTAGCTTGCCTGATAAGACATAATTGCCAATGAAATCACCAAGACGTGTGATTTCATTGTGAAATCTTGTGCCACTTACGCCAGCCATGCCTGTGAAATTAGCAGCTTGATTTCGCACGATGGATAAGTCTGAGACAGATGGCGCCAGAATAACGTTCATATCCCCAATAGCTTCGGTCAAAGCTTCAAGGTTTCGTTGTTGAGGTGAAATACGGTTTGGCACAATGATGATATGCGGCGATGACATACCGTTTGCATCTTTACGCTCACTTAACTCATTCACAAAATCAATGGTTGGACGAACATCAGACCAAGATAGCGATGTAGGCACAAGAACGCATTTACTTAGCATCACAAGCTGCCAAATATTACCAAGCCCGCCACCAGCGGTATCCACAACGGTTAATGAGCCATTATCAGATATAAGTCTGCGATAAACACCATCTAGCGTGACAGTGTTGACCCCATCGTATCTGTCCCCAATCGGAATGTGCCTTGCTAAATCAACAGAGGTTGATGAGCCCAATAATTCAATGGCTGAGCCTTGTGGATCTGTATCCAAAAGGCATACTTTTTTATCCGCATAGCGATGCTTTAGATAATCAGTTAAAAAGGCTGTAAGAGTCGATTTACCAACGCCGCCTTTTATATTGGCCAGAAAAATAGATTGTCCGCCGACTTGCAATTCTTGGCTCCCTCAACTCTTTATGGTGATTGCTCACTCATATGCACCGACATCAGTATTCATACTTATGATAAAAAGGCAATAAAGCCAAAGAATAAGTGACATAAGTTATCGTTTTGTATAAATTATTAATAACTAAAGTAAAGCCTATCCCTTTAGGCTGAGAGAATTTTTGGTCAAAAAGAGCCGCACATGCAATCTTCTGACATGGTAGACGCTATTTCTCGTATTGGCTCAAAGCTAACTGGCTTCATTACAGGCATTGGATTTGCAAGCAAAACGATAGCTGGCGCCGCGAGCATTGTTATATTTGGTCGCAAGCGCTCTCAGCCAATGCGCCTTCGCCATTTGATATCTGAAATCAATATAGCTGGGGTGCAAGCCTTACCTGTTGTTGTGTTAATGTCTGCTATGATTGGCGTCATGCTTGCCATTCAGGGCATTTACTCATTGCGTGTATTTGGCGCAGAAACACAAGTCACCTTTGGCCTTGCCCTATCTATCCCACGTGAATTTGCGCCGCTTATTACTGGCATTCTGGTTGCCGGCCGCTCAGGCTCTCAATTAACGAGCCGTGTTGGGTCTATGAGACTAAATGGTGAAATCGATGCGCTTACCGTTATGGGCATATCGCCAACACGTTTTGTAGTCGCGCCCTCTTTACTTGGCTTGATTATTAGCCTGCCTATCTTGGTAGCTGTTGCGAACCTTGCTGCCTTTGGAGCGGCTGGACTTTATATTGACGCAACATTGGGCATAGGGCCTCAAGCTTATTGGGCAGATATCCTATCAATCGTCACCATGACAGATTTGTATCACAGCTTTGGTAAGTCAGTTATTTTTGCCATTTTGATCGGCGCTGTGGGTGTGTCGATTGGCATGGGGGTATCAGGTGGCGCTGATGTGCTTGGTAAAGCAACGACCTCGTCAGTTGTGACATGCATAGCCTCAATCATTGCAGCTGACGCCATATTTGCGCTGGTGGCCTAGGGATAATGGGATAACGTCATGTCAGATACTAACAACAGACAGCAGACACCTATAGCCGTCAAAAACTTGCAAGGCGGCTATAACGGACAAGCTGTCATCCATGATTGTTCCATGACAATTGAGCCTAGTGAAATTGTGGTGATTATGGGCGGTTCTGGCTCTGGCAAATCCACATTTTTGCGCCATTTAATTGGCCTGAAAGAACCTATGCAGGGCGATGTCGAATTATTTGGACAATCACTGTATCAAGTCGATGAATTTGAGCGATTAAAATTATTAAAAGGCATTGGTGTAGCGTTTCAGTCAGGAGCGTTATTATCATCTTTGACTGTTGCGCAAAATGTGGCTCTGCCAATGATTGAACATACCGATTTGGATGAGCAGACAATCGATTTAATTGTGCGCATGAAGCTTGATTTTGTAGGCTTGCTTGGCAAAGAAGATCTGTTGCCATCAGAATTATCTGGCGTGATGTTGAAGCGAGCCGCAGTAGCGCGCGCGATTGCGCTTGACCCTAGATTAACGTTTATGGATGAGCCATCAGCTGGCCTTGATCCTGTAATTGCCGCCGCTCTAGATGAGTTAATCATCAAATTAAAAGAGACCTTGGGCATGTCGGTGGTCGTGGTGACCCATGAGTTGGAATCTGCCTTTAAAATTGCAGACCGCATCGTGGTGCTAGACAGAGGATACATCATTTTTACAGGAACCGTTGAAGAGCTGAAGGCAAGTGACAGCCAACGCATTCAAAATTTGATCAACCGGGTTCCTGAAGAAGAAGAATTTGACCCAGAAGCGCACCTGCGGCGCTTATTTGGCGAAGATTGAGTAAAGGGGATAGTCTCATGAAATTCAAACCATCTGATTTTACAGCAGGCTTATTTGTGATAGGCGGCCTATTTTCCATAATCACAATGTTTTTTGTTGTAAAAGGCCAATTAAATAAGCAAGACGAATATCATAGCTATTTTAACAATGTAGCAGGCCTTCGCGCCGGTGCATCAGTTGTCTATGAAGGTTATATTATTGGCACAGTGAATGAAATTACCCCTGAGCAAACAACAAGCGGGATGACATTTCGTGTTGATATTGGGGTAAAAGAAGGATGGGCCATTCCATCTGATAGTAACGCAGAAATTGCCGCTTTATCGTTATTATCAGCTCAATCAATTCAAATTATTGCCGGCTCTGCTACCCCTTTGCAGCCTGGTGATTTAATTCCCTCTAGACCAGCAACTAATTTAATGGCTGATTTGGGGCGCACAGCTGACCAATTCGCAAAAATTGCCAGCCAGAGCCTTGTGCCATTATTGGCAACTGTGGACGGCTTGTTAAAGGAAGAGGCACGTGATGCGCTGTCAGGGCTGACAGAATTGTCGAAATCTGTTGGCGATGGTGTCCCTGCCCTGCTTGATAGTGCCAACCGTACAGCAAGCAACCTCGAAGAGGCATCAGAAAATGTAGCAAAGCTAGCTGGTCAGGACACAAGAGATGTCGTCACAAACATGCTAGGCGATATAGCAGAAGCTTCTGGCAATGTGAATGAAGCCTCAAAGACAATTCGCACAGCAAGCGCTGATGCAGGTGAGCTTGTAAGCGCTGTTGCACAAAATGCAGAACAAAGCTGGCTGTTGGATATCGCAAACACATTGCAAAGAATTGATAATTCAGCAGCAACGCTAGAGGATATCTCGCAATCTGCCCTAGCAAGTGCAAGAAATATCGAAGATTTCACTGGTGACAAAGTTCAAATGCGTGTCATGCGTTTGATAGAGGATGTTGATGTTATCAGGCAAAATCTGGAATTAGCGAGTGAGGCGGTCATCGTGGCATCTAACAATGCAGCTGATTTATCTGATATCTCAGAAGACCGCATTGAGGCCTTTTTGCAAAAGCTTGAAAGCTCTGCTTTGAACATTGAAGAAATGACAGCCAGACTGCGTGATGATCCGTCGATTATCATTCGTGGTTCAAACTAACGCGGCTGATATTAGCCTGTCAGAAATAGGAGAGTGATGATGTCTCAATTTTATAAAAAACCATCTAAGCCATATGTCATTTCAGCTGTTATGGGTCTAAGCATTCTAGCGTTATCAGCTTGCTCATCTGCGCCGGCTCGCGATGCAGATACCTATTATGATATGCGCCCTGAGATTGGTGATGTATCATTCGGCAGTAACAAAACGCTGAAAATCCAGTCCGTTTCAGTCAAAGGTTTACAATCAGGCAGATCGCTAATCATCGAAAAGGATACAAACCCAATCCAGTATCAAGAGGTCAGAGGGCATTTATGGCATGTATCGCCGTCAGATTTGATTGAAACATCTATGTCAAATGCGCTGATACAGGCTAGTCAAGATTTGGTGATTGGTACATCTGATACGATTGACGGTGAAGATTTGCGTCTTCGTATTGTTGTCACAAAATTCCACTTTTCACCAAATGATACTGCAAAATTAGCGTTTGATGCTGTTATCAAAGATAAAAGAGGCAAGATTATATCAAGCACAAGATATGATCTAAGTGAGCCAATCTCTGGTAATGGATATGATAATGCGGTGCTTGCGCTAGAAACAGCGCTTGAGAAGGCACTTGGCTCATTGGTGCTGGATATCAAACAAATCCTCTAGAATTAAGAGCTGTTGCCTTCATCAATCATATCGGTGAAGGCATCCATGCTGATATCCTGAGCTAGCTGGTGGATGCTAACAGCCTCGCCGCACCAATCATCATCAAAGGTAGCTGGCCAGATAGTTCCCATATCTTTCTCAGCATCTTCAGATGAGGGTGTAGGCGCGTGTCTGCGACATCTGCCCTCTTTCGCCCTTGTTGAGGCGCTCTGCGGCATCAAATCCCAATAAATGCAGTCTTTACAGAGTATATTTGCCATATCAGCTCCTGAAATATGTCTGAGATGGTGATAGACGCTCATGAAGCATCTGCCCTGCCAGACTGGCAAGTCCCCGTGCCTCGCAAACAGAAATGAAATGTGCGCGCATTTCCTGACAAGGCGCAGCTAGCCGGTCTTCAAATTTCAATTTGGCTGTTAGTTGGTCCACCTGCTTTTTGGGCAAGAATAAAGAGGCAAATAAGTCGGCATCTAGCAATAATGATAATATATCATTGTCTTTGATGTCAGCTCTATCATCCGGCGCCATGGGGCTTGTTGCCATAATCATTTGATGAAGCGGTAAAAGTAATCTTACATCAAAACCAAGACGCACAGATTTGCGCATGGCTGAGGCAAATGATTGCAGCTCCTGCCAATAAGCGCTCTTATTGCGCCACCTGCCCCTATGGCCATAATCATGAATTAAAGCGGCAAAAAGAAGCAAATCACGCTCTGTTTGCGTGATTTTAGCATGATCAGCTAGCAACCCTGCCGCGATAATGACTTGGGCTATATGCGCTTGATTATGATAGCTATTTTTTGCAATCTGCTCTGATTGTTCCTTGGCTAGCTTTCGATAAGCTGCATGTGAAATACCAGTTGTGCGACGCGTTTTAGAAGGGCGCGAGAGACCGGCATAAAGACAGCAATCATATAAATTAATTTGAGAGATCTGGGGCGATAATTGTGATGGCATTAACGGTAAGCCAGTTGGCCAGCGACCATAGGCGTAGTGACGATTGGCAAAACGATAACGTAAGCGTTTTGACCTCATATTCCACCTTTCATGACTTGCATGTTAACACTCTCTTTCTGGCTGTGTTCGCTTAGCTGTCAAACACAAAATGCAAGCTGGCCTTGTTACCATTTTCAAGCATTTCAAAATGGACTGATTCTGCAATGGCATGCACCAAATTCAAACCATGCCCGCCCTCTTCAGGAGAGCGATGTTCGTTATTCCAACTATCTGGGTTAGAGGGGGGTGCGTTATCTGTCACAATGATTTTCATCTCGTTGCTATCACAGAAAAATTGCATCTCAAACTGACCCGATGGGTTACCACCTTCAAACCCATAACGAATGATATTCTGTAAGATCTCGCCAACAACGATATTAATATCCATTTCTTTATCTGGACGATTAATACCTTGCAGAACGCCTCTCACACAGCTTCTAGCGGCTGATAGGCTCTCTGGAATAGCTGCAAAGGAGAATGTGCCAGCGTCTCTTAACATCTCTAATCCCCCTCGCTAACCGCTGGTTGTGAAATCACCAGAATTGTCGCATCATCATGGGTTGATAATTTGCCTTGTTCGAAAAGACTAATGATACCTGTCACTTTTTCTTGTGCAGATTCACCGGGCAGTCTTCGTGAAAGACTGGCAAGCCCGCTTAACCCAACCTCGCGACCACGAAACTCAGCTTCTGTAATGCCGTCAGTTGTCAAAAATAAATGAGCGTTTGTGACATTAAACTGATGTTCTGATAATTCTTTGGGATCATACGGCGCTAGTCCCAAAGGTATTGTTTGCGATTCAATCGTATCTAGCTTGTCAGTGTCTTTGCGCACAATGATGGCGGCGCCATGACCACAATTTACGAACTGCACATCACCTGTATCACAATCAAGCCAGCCAACGGCGAAGGTCACGAATTTATCGGACATAACATCAAGAAATTCATTATTGATGGTATTTGCCATCTCGCTTGCTGAATATTCCTGACGAGCAAGGCGTCTGAATAGTGCGATAGAACGTGCCATCATCAAAGAGGCCGTTATGCCTTTGCCAGCGACATCTCCTTGGCAAAAAGCTAGTCTGTTACCGACCCGCATGTGGTCAAAAAAATCACCTGATAATTGTCTTGCTGGTATGACATGCCCAGCAGCAAAGCCATCAGGGTCAGCAGCTGGCAACAAACTTGCTTGCGCCTCTTCTGCTTGCGCAAGGTCTCTTTGCAACAACTGATCAGAAATGGCTTTTTGTGTCAGCTCTACGT
>WTHW01000124.1 GCA_011526395.1 Alphaproteobacteria bacterium | reverse complement strand
GCTGCATATTTGTTTCTCATCTTGTTTCACACCAATCGCCATGCAGACACATGAAATGCTTACATATCAATGAGATACACATCATTTGAGCAATGAAATGGTGCAGCTGAGAAGAAACAGCCACTGAGTGATCCTACCACTATGCTTAGAGTCTAGCGTCTGGTTTAGTAGTTGCAAGTCAGTATTTGACCTACCGTTTGTACCCCCTCTTTTTCTACAGTGAGGGGTGCTGGTCCAGATAATGCTGCACGGATAGGGTATATCGCTCTTGGCAGGTAAAACCAAAACTCTCGTGGCTATAGAAACCTATGCGTTCCAGCTAGTCTTATCTGCCTTCGGGCGAAAATCATCAATGAACTCACCTTCAGATAGAAAATAAACCTGTTCGGCTATTCCTGTGGCGTAATCACCAATGCGTTCAAAGTTCTTGATAATGAATAACAAATGAACTCCGGAAATAAGGCTATCAGGATTATGTGCCATCGCATCAATAATTGATTTATGTAGTTCGGTGTGAATCTTATCGATTTCCACATCACTATTCCTGACCTCAATAGCCAGGTCTTTATTTGACGTATGATAAGCCTCTAGGGCTTTGTTAACAGTACTCAGGAGCAAGCTTGCCATAGCTTCAATCTGTGAGACGGCAACAAGGCTTGCCCCTTCTGCTAAAATTACTTTGGTGCGGTTTGCTGTATTTCGCGCGTAATCACCCATACGCTCTAGGATTGTGGCCACCTTTTGCATCACTAAGACCTGACGCAAATCTTCGGCGCGTGGCGCGCGCAGCGCTATCACAGATACAGCCTGTTCAATAATTTCAGACTCAAGCTTATCAATTTTCTTATCTCGTTTAATCAGCTTATCAAGCCCATTATCTTCTAATAGAGCAAGGGACTCTGTAACAGCACTTAACTGATGCTGCACCAAATCAGCTAGGTCTGTGATTTTTTCATTCATCTCTCTCAAATCTTGATCAAAAGCTGAGCTGATATGCTTTGATTGTGTCATGTCTGTTATATCCTTTGCGGTTTCCGCAACTCTATATTAGCCAAAGCGTCCCGTGATATAGCTGTTCGTTAACTCATGTTGAGGTTTGGTAAAAATATCTTGTGTATTGCCAACCTCTACAAGGTTACCAAGATGAAAATAAGCTGTCCTGTCTGACACACGCGCGGCTTGTGTCATAGAGTGTGTTACAATCGCGATCGAATAATCGCCTTTTAACTCAAAAATCAACTCCTCAATGCGCGCTGTTGCAATAGGGTCTAGCGCCGAGCAAGGTTCATCCATCAAAATAACTTCTGGCGACACGGCAATTGCGCGCGCAATGCATAATCGTTGTTGCTGGCCACCTGACAAGCCTGTTCCTGACTGGTCTAGGCGTGATGATACCTCATCCCACAGACCTGCTTTATGCAACGACGCCTCTACAATCTCATCGAGCTCTGATTTGTTGCGGGCAAGGCCGTGGATACGCGGCCCGTAAGCCACATTATCGTAGATGCTCTTTGGAAATGGGTTAGGCTTTTGAAAAACAATGCCAACTCTTGCCCGAAGTGGTACGACATCTATTTTGGAGTCATAGATATCATCACCGTCGAGTCGTATCTCACCTGTGATAGAGCATGTCTCAATCGTGTCATTCATACGATTAAGACATCTCAGGAAGGTTGATTTACCGCATCCTGATGGGCCAATGAAAGAAACAACTTCCCCAACGCCAATATCTAATGAGACATCTTTGATAGCTTGTTTCTCACCATAATACACATTGACATTACGGGCGGTAATCTTGGGGTTATCCGAGAAAATATTGCCAACAGTAGGCGTATCAATTTGAGCGTCTAACAAGGGTAATACCTCTTTATGTTTGGAAGATAATTACATTCAGCCTCACGAGACAGAGGCGTAACTCTCTACCATCGTCTTTCTAATTTCTTTCTAATGATGATTGCTGCTGCATTCATAACCAATAAAAAGCTTAGCAGGATTATGATTGCCGCGCTTGTTTTCTGAACAAACATGCGCTCAGCAAAATCAGCCCACATAAATATCTGAACAGGAAGCACTGTCGCGGGATCTGTCACGCCCCCAGGGATATCGACGACAAAGGCGACCATTCCGATCATCAATAGAGGCGCTGTCTCGCCTAATGCCTGCGCCATACCGATGATTGTACCTGTCAACATACCAGGCATTGCCAGGGGCAATGTATGGTGGAAAACTGTCTGAACCTTACTTGCGCCAACGCCATAGGCAGCATCTCTGATAGAGGGCGGCACGGCGCGAATAGCTGCACGAGACGAAATAATAATAGTAGGCATTGTCATCAATGCCAGAACAACGCCACCTGTTAATGGAATAGAGCGCGGTAGTCCAAAAATACCAATAAACACAGCTAAACCAAGGATGCCAAAAACAACGGATGGCACCGCAGCTAGGTTATTGATATTCACTTCAATAAATTCCGTGATCCTATTCTTAGGCGCAAATTCTTCCAGAT
>WTHW01000009.1 GCA_011526395.1 Alphaproteobacteria bacterium | reverse complement strand
CTCCATTACAGGGCATAGTATCGCTAGGTGCGGCGTAGACAAATCACCATTCCGCAGTTTCTTATCATATAAATTAAGTTAAATCTAAATAATAGCAAAAACGGCCTTTTTTAGCCCTTTTCACATGAAATAGAGGTTAATTTCGCTGTATTTTCCTTAATTTTGATAGTTGTCCTCTAAATGGGGTTTGCCTCTTATTTCCCTTGAGGGATGACTTCGTAACCAGGTTCTTCTGGCTCATCATCTGTCATTTCTGGCGGAAAGCCGGGGGCTAGGATTTCAAGGCCTGTGGCTTCTTCAAGACGTTTTATGATGTTTGGAGATAATTCTCTTTCACCAAAACGTGCAATGCCATCATCAAATATATCAACTAGCATCGGTGCGATTTCTAGGGGAACATTATGCCTGTTTGCGACTTCTTGGAATAGCCCAGCATCTTTTTTAACTAAATCCATTGTGAAAGATATATCGCGAGAACCATTCAGGATAACTTGGCTTTCTGTCTCATGAACAAATGATGTGCCAGACGAGATTTTCATAGCTTCATAAGTGGTGTTCAAATCCATGCCAGCAGCTTTGGCAGTTACAAGTGCTTCACAGCATGTGACAAGATTTGCTGTTGCAAGATAATTAGTAACAACTTTCAAAATTGAGGCAGACCCTAATTCGCCTGTATGCAAAATACGGCGGCCCATTGTCTTCAAGAACGGTGCAATCCTCTCAAATGTGGGTCTATCACAACCAGCAAAGATTGAGATATTGCCTGTCGCAGCGCGGTGACAGCCACCAGACACAGGGCAATCAACGGCAGCGCCTCCACGCTCAATCACCAAGGCGCCAAGTCGTTTGACTTCCGCTTCGTCAGTCGTCGACATTTCCATCCAAATTTTGCCCTCAGTGATTTCAGGCAACATTTCATCCATGACAGCAGCTGATGCGGCAGGTGAAGGCAAGCATGTAATAACAGCATCACAATCACGCATCAAAGAAGCAGGGCCATCAGTGCTCTTCGCACCGCGGGATACAAAATCATTCACAAGGTCACTGTTTAGGTCATGAACAGTCAAATCAATACCATTGCGCAAAAGCGATCCTGATAATTTGCCGCCTACATTTCCAAGTCCAATAAATCCAACTTTCATTATTTCTTCCCACAGCTATTTAAAATTTGTTGTTCTGTCTGTCTTATTTTTGAACGTCTTATTAATACGCTGATAGATATTTAATGACGTCTGTGTTGAAGTCTACTATTAAAAGTTAGTCATGCACAGTAATCTCTAATGACAGTAAGATTTTATGTTTCAAATACCTTTCTCAAATAAGCAAATATTAAATGCCATGCGCTCTCTTATTGAAAATGGCAAATATCAGAGCGCGATATTTGAATTGAAAGATCTAACAAAACAATTCCCAAACTCTCATGATTTGCACGAATTACTGGGTATCGCATATGCCAGAGTGAATGATGCCAAAATGGCAGATATGTCCTTATCAATTGCGTGGAACAATAGGACAAAAAGTGCTGACCTTTTTATTGAAAATGGCTGGAACAAATTCAGATTAGGGCAATATAAAGCAGCCATCAGCTGTTTTGAGCTAGCGCTAAATTCAGGCGTTATCCGCTGCGAGATTTTGGTAGGTTTTATCAATGCGCTTACAATGAGTGGCAAGGAAGATGCTATTCCAGACTTATTACAGCAATTATCAGATATGGCAGATGGCGATGCAGATGCCTTAATGCATCTTGGTGGCTTTTATCTAGAGAGAGGCCTAAAACAACAGGCACGCACAGCATTTGAGAAAGCACTTTCAGACAACCCATTAGATACAACCGCCCTTGATGGTTATGCACAAGCCTGCGGATATCAAGTTGATGATGCGTTTGTTGCAAAACTAAAAAGCTATTTATCCAGATCAGAACTAGATGGGCATGATAAAGTTCAGCTTGGTAAAACACTGGCAACGATTTATGAAAAGAGCGCGAATTACAAAGCCGCATTTGAAAATTATGATTTGGCGAATAAGAGCCATAAATCCTTAACAAAATATAATTTTAAAACAGATGAGACATTATTTGAGGCGATTAAAGCCAAGTTTCAGATGTTACAGAACAGCAATGTTGATAATCAAGTTGATAGCATCTCAGAGGTGACACCTGTCTTTGTCATTGGCATGATGCGCTCTGGCACCTCCCTCATTGAGCAAATGCTGGATTCTCATCCTGAAATTCAAGGTCTGGGAGAGTTAGAAGTGGCGCGAAGATGGTATGATGACCATCTTGCCTTTGCCAATCGAAAAGACAAGGTCGGCAATGCACTCCCGTTGCTTCAAAGGGCATTTGCACAACAAGTTCAGCAAATTGGCGTGTCTCAATCGATGTTTGTTGACAAGATGCCAACTAATTTTCGTTTTGTTGGCTTCTTGGCTAGGGCATTCCCAAATGCAAAATTCATTCATCTAAAACGAAGCCCGCAGGCTGTCATTTGGTCAAATTTCAAGATGTATTTAAA
>WTHW01000103.1 GCA_011526395.1 Alphaproteobacteria bacterium | reverse complement strand
CTGTTTTTGTTGTCTCGTGCGCGAAATTTTGAGCCAGCATCTGGGTGATAGCCGCTATGCGCTCTGGCCGTTCTGGATGACCTGTTGGCACATGATGCAAAATACTATCTGGATGCTGGTAAATAATCATCTTTTAGAACCTATCTTTTCTAGCCCTAATTTCTGTGAACACAGCCTCATCACTCTCTCCCATCATGTTGAGATGTTCGCGAATTTGTTCATCATCTGGCCGTAAGAAAGGATTGGTCTCAGACTCTTGCGCCAGTGATGATGGGACAGTTGGCAAATCTTTATCACGCAGGTTTTTTATATGAGAGACCCTGTCTTGTAAGGCTTTGTTTTGTGGGTCGACCGATATAGCAAAAGCAGCGTTTGCAAGCGCATATTCATGAGCAGAATAAACCATCGTATCATGCGGTAGCGCGCGTAATTTTTGGAGCGATTGCCACATCATGGAGGCATTACCCTCGAAAAGACGGCCACAGCCAAGCACAAACAAACTATCACCGCTAAATAACATTTTGTTACCTGCACAATAGTAATTGAGCATATCTAGCGTGTGACCGGGTGTTTCGATAACATTAAATTTATAACGCCCAATTGATAGCATATCGCCTTCACAAACAGGGTTATCTATCAAATCTTTTAAGCTCTGTTTGGTGTTTTTTGGCCCATATACACTTGCGTTAGTGGCTTTTTTTAACTCAGCTAGCCCTGCCACATGGTCACCATGATGATGCGTGACCAATATATGCGTTAAGTCCCATCCTGTTTCTTGCAGTGCTGATAAATAAGATGGCGCACAACCAGCGTCTATGGCTGCTGTGTTACCTGTCTGGTCATCATGTAACAAAAAACCATAATTATCATCATTATAGGGGAATTGTTTACATAATAGGGCCATTATATTTTACCAATTACCATTATTTTCCATTGACGCCCAAGGCTCTTGAATTGGCAAAGGGTCGCCTTCTTGGATCAATTCGATAGACACATTATCAGGTGATTTCACAAATGCCATATTACCATCGCGAGGGGGACGATTTATCACAACACCCTTATCCATCAATTCTTGGCATTTTGCGTAAATATCATTCACCCGATAGGCAAGATGCCCCCATGAGCGACCTGTTTGATACACTTCATCTGAATCCCAATTAAAGGTCAGTTCAAGTTCAGGTGAATGGTTAGCGTGCGCTGAGGCTTCATCTTGAGGGGCAGCCAGAAAGATGAGCGTGAATTTGCCAGCTTCATTTTCATGACGTCTTGTTTCAATCAGCCCCATTTTATTCACCCAAAAATCAAGTGATTCTTCGATATCTGTAATACGGATCATGGTGTGAACAAAGCGCATATCTTATACCTCCCTCAAGGCTATTGATTGTATCTATTATCTAGAACATGATAGAGCCATAATTATGCAAAAGTGCGGCCCATAATGGAACTAGAAACTGACATTATCATAAAAACAGTCAGTGAAAATGACTTTGAGAGTTATGGTATTTTGCGCCACAAATTATGGCCGCAAGATACGATTGATGAGCATGTGTCTGAAATATCTGCTCTTTATAGCGAGCAAAATTATATCGCCATTACAGCCTTACTCAATAATCAGCCAGTTGGGTTTGCTGAGGTCAGCATGAGACCTTATGTCAATGGGTGCTTATCTCGGCCTGTTGGGTTTCTTGAGGGCATATGGGTTGAGCCACAATTTCAACGCCGCGGTGTTGGTGGTGCACTCGTGCAATTCTGTGAGATGTGGAGCAAGGAAAATGGCGCAAAAGAGCTTGGCTCCGATGCCTATTTGGAAAATGAGGTCTCCCACCTATCCCATCAAAATTGGGGATTTGAGATGACTGAAAAAGTTGTCTATTTCAGGAAAAAATTATCTGACTGACAATCTGTCAAGCCGCAGCATTTTGAGAGATAAAGTGTAGGAAATTTTTTAATTCTTGCTGATGGATAGTGTCATCCAAAAGAGTCTCATCAATTTTATATTTCTGATGTAAATGAGTGTCTGCTTTATTCAATGTTCTAAAGTCTGCAACCACGTCAGATATTGTCACATCCAAAGATAACTCTTGTGCGAAATTTTTTGCATCTGCAAAACTATCCACATCATTCTTTTCGATATAAGCCGCTATGTCAGAAAATTGTAATTCTGGATGATATTGAACACCCCAAAAGTGAATACCGTGTTTTTCAAAAACAACACTCTGGCAATCACTATGCTCGTTACTGCTGAGGCAGATAGCACCAGCGGGTAAATCCAGCACCTCGTCACGATGCATGCATCTAGCATGAAAGATATCTGGCTTTCCTTGATAAAGAGCGTGCGATCTGCCTGCTTCATTAATTGTTATATCTCTTGCGATAGCAAACTCTGTCTTGACTGGGTTTGCATGATTGCGCCCCCCTAGCACCGTCACTGCAAGCTGCAATCCATAACAAGAGCCAAATACAGGTTTTTGTTTTTTGAAAGCAAGAGCCATCACATCACGCGCCGGTGCGGCCTCACTATCATCAGCTGACCAATAATTTGCTGAACCAGTAAAAACAACACCATCACAATCTGAGAATATATCATCATGTAATTGATGATTATCAAAGTGAGGTCGAACAATCTTAATATCTAACTCATTATCAATCGATTTTAGGCACGCTGCAAATCCCTCAGCGGCACCATATATTTTGCCATTTTTGATGCCGACAAGCCCCTCATGATTACCTTCAATAATTGCTAACTTTGACATGATGCTTATATCTCGGCCGTTCCGATAGCCTCTTTACGCTTGGCAACAAACGCCTCTAGGGCTTCTATCTTATCTTGCGCAAGGTTCGGGGGCTGATAGGCGTCCAACATTTTTGGCCAAATTTCACTTGCCCGCTCTGTTGCATTCAGGCCACCTTTTTCAAGCCAGCCTTCATAATTTGTCCAATCAGATAAAAATGGTTCATAAAACGCATTTTGATAACGTGACATTGTATGACTAGCACCAAAAAAATGCCCTCCGGGATCGACTTCTTGATGTGCATCTAGGCCAAAATCATCCTCGGAAAATTCAATCGGGATAAGCATTTTCTTCATGGCTTGAACCATCTCACAATCAACCACAAGCTTCTCATAAGAGGCGACAAGACCACCTTCGCTCCAGCCAGCGGCGTGATAAATCATATTGCCGTGACCATGAACGGCGCCCCATAAAGCCATTTGTGTTTCCCAAACAGCTTGTGCATCAACTGATGTTGATGCTGAACAGGCAGATGTTCTGTAAGGTAAATTATATAATCTCGCTAATTGCCCACCTGCTAGATTTGCAAGACTATTCTCTGGCGTTCCAAAAGCAGGTGCGCCTGATTTCATATCCACATTTGAGGTAAAGCCACCATAAACCACTGGGGCGCCTTTTCTAACGATTTGGGTTAGAGCAATGGCAAACAAGGCTTCAGCATGCTGTTGGACCAGCGCCCCTGCAAGAGTGGCTGGTGTCATCGCACCCATTAACGTAAAGGGCGTTACCACAATCGGCTGTCCAAGTGTCGCAAGTGCAATAAGGGCAGATGACATTTCTGTATCAAATTTGCGAGGGCTGTTGATGGAGATATTTGTCATAACAGCTGGTGCGTCAGCGAGATCCTGAAGCGCGCAACCTCTGGCAATCGCCATCATATGGGCGGTGTCCATAACACGCACATGACCTATCGACATAGATAGAAACGGTTTATCTGTGAGCTGGAAATTTGCCAGATTGGTGTCGAGGTGGCGTGTATTTACTGGTAAATCTGATGGGCTTAATGTTTGATTTCCGAAAAAATCAATGGCGTTAAAGAGCTGGCCTAATTTGATGAAGTTCTGATAATCTTGAAAATTGCCAGCGCGCCTGCCACCTTTGGTGTCATGCACATTTGGCGGCCCTGATACCATACCAAAATTGATATGATTGCCACCAACTGTGATTTGCCTGTCTGTATTGTAGCTGTGAAGCGTAAAAGATGACGGTGCGGTTTTTAACAATGCTTCTACGAGATCAGCTGACATGCGCACCATCTGATTGGCATCATCTACATCTGCACCAGCCTCACGATATAACCGTCGCGCCTCATCACTTAAGACCTCAAGGCCAAATTCAGCTATGAGGCGTTTTGCTCTATCATCTATTTGTGCAATTTGCTCATCTGATAATGGGCATAAAGGTGCCATATGATTTCTTGAAAAATTACTCGGAAGTTGCGCTATAGCAGATAGCGCATCGCCTCCCCCATTCGCGCGACGATTTGCTCTTCTTACCATGGATAACTCGGCATTCTAGTCTGTGAAATTTAGTCTTGCTAGATTTATGATTCCACCGGCCCGCCAGCGTCTTTCCAAGCAGAAAAACCGCCAATATTATAGACTTTGTCATATCCCATTTCGGTAAGAGTGCGCCCTGTCAATGCAGCCATACCACCAGCGGCACAAACAACCAATATTTCCTTATCTTTTGTGATAGATGCGTTATGGAAGTCTGTAGTCTCATCAGCTGCAAATTCGATAAACCCTCTTGGTATGCGAAGTGCGCCCGCAATCGTGCCTGTCTCATCAATCGCCTTGCCATCACGAACATCAATAATAACCACATTGTCATCACCATGCTTTGCCATAGCATCTTCAACTGATAGGCGCGGCACAATATCATTGGCTTCTGCTAAATATCCCATTGCTGTCTTTGTCATGATATTTCATTCCTCTTACGGTGTATTTGACTATGTGAAATGTTCGTACAAGCTATAACAATGACCTGATTTGGGATGAAGTCAACCAAAGAAATTTACCTGATTTTTTGCAAGAAACTGCCTTTAATTTAATGCTGTTACAGCTATATGAGTTATGATATGCAAATCTAGGATGAGTGATGGTGATGAACAGGATCAGCCGCTCTCATCTTTAACCTTTTTATAAGCTTTATTTTGATGGAAAATCACATGGCACTACCTGATACAACTGAATTTTATATCAATGGCTCATTCACGAAATCAATCGATGGCAGTGAGATGCCTGTGATGAACCCATCATATGACACACAATGTGCCACCGTAATGCTAGGCGGCCAAAAAGATGGCGAGGCTGCGGTTGCAGCTGCAAAGGCGGCATTTAACAGCTGGTCACAATCAAGCAAGGAGGAGCGCATCGCACTGGTTGAGCGTATCCTTGCTATTTACAATGACCATGCAGATGAAATGGCTGTTGCGATTTCCACTGAAATGGGCGCCCCGATTGATTATGCCACAAATGCACAAGTAACAGCAGGTAGCTGGCATATTGAAAATTTCCTGATGGCTGTCAAAGATTTAGCATTTGACCACCCGTTGGGAGATCACGCACCAGAAGATCGCATTGTGTATGAGCCTGTGGGTGTTGTCGGCTTAATCACACCGTGGAATTGGCCAATGAATCAGGTGACACTGAAAGTGATACCAGCGCTTTTGGCTGGATGCACAATGGTTCTAAAGCCATCAGAAATTGCCCCATTATCATCTCAAATCTTTGCAAAGATCATGCATGAAGCTGGCACACCAGCAGGCGTGTTTAACATGGTGCATGGTGATGGCACAGGCATCGGCACATTGCTGTCTGGTCATGAAGATATTGACATGATCTCTTTCACTGGCTCAACAAGAGCTGGGCAAGCTATCTCGGCGAATGCTGCAAAAACACTAAAACGTGTTCATCTAGAATTAGGTGGCAAAGGCGCCAATATCATCTTTGATGACGCAGATGAAAAAGCTGTAAAGCGCGGTGCTATCCATTGCTTTAATAATACAGGTCAATCATGTAATGCGCCAACGCGCATGCTTGTATCGCGCAATCGCTATGATGAGGCTGTTGCCACAGCCAAAGCCGTTGCTGAGATGATGCAACCTGACAAATCTGATAAATCAGGACGTCATATCGGCCCTGTTGTCAGCGATGTGCAATATGACAAAATCCAGTCACTTATTGAAACCGGCATATCTGAAGGCGCCGAATTAGTTGCAGGTGGCACTGGCAAGCCTGATGGCTTGGATGATGGCTATTTTGTGCGCCCAACAGTCTTTGCAAATGTAACAAATGATATGACAATTGCGCGTGAAGAAATCTTTGGTCCTGTCCTATCAATTATGCCATTTGACAGTGAAGAAGAGGCCATCGCAATTGCAAATGATACGCCTTACGGGCTGACAAATTACATCCAAAGCCAAAACCCTGAGACATGCCGCCGTGTAGCGCGTCAATTGCGCTCTGGCATGGTGGAATTGAACGGCAAAGGCAGAGGCCGCATGTCTCCATTTGGTGGCATGAAAGCATCTGGCAATGGCCGTGAAGGCGGAAAATGGGGCATTGAAGATTTCATGGAAATCAAAGCGATTTCTGGCTGGAAGGCATAAATGCCTATTATCCGCGTTGAAATGCTGAAAGGCCGAAGCGTTGAGCAGAAAAAAGCGCTGGTGGAGTCTTTAACATCAGGCTTTGTTGAGAGCTGTGGCGGAAATCGCGACAATATTCAGGTCGTGATAACTGAAATAGAGGCAGAAAATTGGGGCATTGGCGCCGAGTTGCTATCTGATAAAGGCAAGCATTAACGACGTATTATCAAAAAATGTCGATAAAATACCAAATGTGCCAATGGCGATGATGATCGCTATTGGCAATTTTTTGGTTACAAAAAGCACCACGATGCCGATGATGAGGCCAATGATACGATGAGACATTTGTGTCGTCGCCAATATGCCAGACGGATTTATCATCAACAACATCATCACAGCGCCCACCAAGCTGTAGGCAAGCATGTTGATCAATTGCATCAATGGGCTGTTCTGTGCGATCTTATGATATAATAGCACCCCAAGCACGCGCCAGAATGCGGTCGCAATAATGCCGGAAATAACAGCGCCCCAAGCAACCAAATTCAAATCAAACTCAGCCATTACTTACCACCATTATTTTTGGCGCCGCGGTCAAGCCATTGCATGATGGCAAATGAGGTCAGGCCGCCGGCAACACCAGCGAAAAATAGCGACTGATTGCCATAATAGGGATATAGTAACGCCGCAAAAATGCCACCAGAGATGACAGCGATACGATTGCCTGTTTGCCTTGCAGATAATGATAATAGGACGAGATATAAGGGCGTCACATAAATGAAAATTCTCAAAATCTCGTTAGAGATGATATCAGCGACGTAATAACCGACCAACGTACCGCCCAGAGCCATTGAGAATATGGTGACCGCAAATCCCTGATAATATTCTAGCAACTCTTTGGCCGAGAATTTTGGCGCCATATAACCAACCTGCACCCATCCGGTGACAGCCATCATATGAAATAACATTAAATGTTTCCATAATGGCAGTTTCAATTGGCGTACATTCATGATGTCACTTGCCGAAATCATCATCAAAAGCATCCGCATATTCGCCATTGAGACAGCAATGAAAATCAAGGCAATGCTGGCACCGCCTGCCCATAAGCCAACCATAGCCACTTGCCCTGGCAGACCCCAAATGCCGGCTGTGCTTGCCATTGTCATCATGAGAGTAAAGCCAGCTTCACGCGCCATTGTCGCAAACCCGAGCATTGTTGCCGCAAGCGCAATGCCCGGAAGCTTCATGGCATCCCAAATGCCAGTCATGGTGAAATTTGACATCATCGCAAAACAGTTCGGCTAAATTCGTATTGAAAATCAAATAAAGGCAAAATAACGCTAACTCAAAATCCTGCGATATGCTAGATAGATACATAATAACTTCGTGACTTTTAATCGTCTTTTTATCTCCTGTCCTTTTTAGAGATGGTACAGCTATGGCAATGCTTGAAATCAAAAACCTAAGCAAAACATATGATAATGGGTTCTCTGCCCTGAAATCTGCAAATCTGACTGTGAAAGAAGGTGAGATACTTGCACTATTAGGTCCAAATGGCGCTGGCAAAACATCATTGATTTCAGCCACTTGCGGTTTGACAAACATCACATCTGGCACAATCACTGTTGGTGGTTTTGATGTTGTAAAACAGCCCTTGCAAGCAAGGCGCCAAATATCATTGGTACCCCAAGAAATCATGCTAGAGCCGTTTGAAAAAGTGATCACAACCGTCAAATTATCACGCGGTCTTTTTGGCCTGCCACCTGACGATGATCATATTGAAAAAGTGTTAAGGCGCTTATCTTTGTGGGATAAAAAAGACACACGCAATATGGCACTATCAGGCGGCATGAAGCGCAGGGTTATGATTGCAAAAGCGTTGAGCCATCATCCGAAATTGCTATTTTTAGACGAGCCATCAGCTGGCGTTGATGTTGAGTTACGCAATGATATGTGGCGTTTGGTAGAAGAGTTAAAGGCTGATGGTGTGACCATTATCTTGACCACACATTACATTGAAGAGGCAGAAGAAGTCGCAGACCGCGTTGCCATCATCAATCATGGCGATATCTTACTGGTGGAAGAAAAAGAACATTTGATGGGAAGGCTTGGCAAAAAGGAGCTGATTATCGAGCTTCAAGAGCCTATGAGCCGCATTCCATAAAACCTGAATTATGCCA
>WTHW01000092.1 GCA_011526395.1 Alphaproteobacteria bacterium | reverse complement strand
TCACTATGCTCAGTGATATAATCTGCCTTATCAGTGCCGATTTCCTCGCCCATCTCACGAAAACAGGCTGTCATCACATCTTCACCCTCATCAATACCACCTTGTGGCATTTGCCATGCCTCAGCGCGGTTATCAATGCGTCTACCAGCAAAGATCAAGCCCTCATCATTCACAAGGCATATGCCAACACAAGGACGATAGGGACGGTCTGCATAATCTAACATTGTAAGTCTTTCATGCCGATTGGCATTAACGGTTTGAAATTTGACCAAATACGCTCAGGCCTTGAAGCAAATCAATCGCACGCGCTAATTGGAAATCTATCTTTGTGATATCACGCTCTTGCGCCTCATCATCACTATTCTTATCGCCATCCTCGCCTTCTGCTTTGGAATCAAGGGCGCCATCCAAATCTTCTTCGCGGTAACGACCAGCATCTAGCTTCTCGATACGTGCCAATTCAACTTCAATATCAGGGCTAACGCCCTTGGCTTGGATGGATACACCAGATGGTGTGTAATAACGCGCTGTTGTCAGGCGAATGGCACCATGACCCGGCATGGGGATAATGGACTGCACCGAGCCTTTGCCGAAGGAACGTGTCCCCATCACAATCGCACGTTTATGATCCTTCAGCGCGCCTGCCACAATCTCAGAGGCAGAGGCAGACCCTGAATTAATCAGCACAATCACTGGCATCCCTCTTGTGATATCACCCGGGCGGGCATAGGCATGTTGTGTCTGGCTGTCTTCACGTCCTCTTGTAGAGACGATCTCACCACCTTCAAGGAAGGCATCAGCAACAGAGATAGCCTCACTCAAAAGACCACCCGGATTATTACGCAAATCCAAGATAAAGCCCTTTAGCGCGTCGCCTTCAGATTTGAAAATCGTATCAACAGCGTTCATCAGGCCGGGCGTTGTTTGCTCAGAGAAGGTTGTGATTCTGATATAGCCAACATTGTCATAAATCTCATGACGCACAGATCTTATCTTAATCTCATCACGCACAATGGTGACGTCAAATGGCTCATCTTGGCCGCGTTGCACTGTGATGGTCACTTCAGATCCAATCGGGCCACGAAGCACATCTACCGCTTCAGATAATGTCTTACCCAGCACACCTTCACCATCAATGGCGATGATCAAATCTTCAGGTTGCATGCCAGCTTTCGATGCTGGTGTATCATCAATTGGCGATACCACCTTCACAAAGCCATTTTCCATGGTCACTTCTATGCCAAGACCGCCGAAACGCCCCTTTGTCTGCACTTGCATCTTTTCGAAATTATCATCTGGCAGATAGCCTGAATGCGGGTCAAGCGAGGTCAGCATGCCATTGATGGCAGCTTCAATAATTTCCTTATCGCTTTTTTCCTCAACATAATCAGTTCTGACACGCTCAAACACATCCCCAAATAAAGATAATTGACGATACGCATCTTCATTACTTTGTGCTTTGGCATGTTGGGTTTGTGGCAATGAAATACCAATGATGGTGGCAATTCCCACCACGACCATTGATCTGACTATAAGCTGTGTTCTTACTGAAAATGTCATCTGTATTTGACCATATCGTAAAAGTATTAAAATTCTATTCTCATCATGCCTAGCTTCTATGAGGCAAGCAAGCTTTTCCCTGTCATCACTTCTGGCTGTGCCACATCCAAAAGAGCTAACAAAGTCGGTGCCAAATCAGCAAGGCACCCATCATTGATTGATACGTCATCATGACCGACCAGAATCACTGGCACAAGGTTTGTTGTGTGGGCTGTATGGGGGCTTTTTGCCGCATCATCCCACATCACTTCACAATTGCCATGATCAGCTGTGACAATCATCGCACCGCCTGCCTCTTTGACTGCCTCACTCAAAGCGCCAACACATCTATCGACCATCTCAACAGCCGTAATCGCGGCCTCAACATCACCTGTATGACCGACCATATCTGGATTGGCAAAATTGATGATCAACACATCATGTTCATGTGATGCCAGCGAAGATAGCGCGCGCCCCAACACATCCTCAGCACTCATCATCGGTGCCAAATCATAGGTCGTCACTTTGGGTGAGGGAACAACAGTGCGATCTTCAGCCTCAAAGGCTGTCTCATCACCGCCATTAAAGAAATAAGTCACATGTGGATATTTTTCTGTCTCCGCAAGGCGTAACTGGCGCAAACCAGCTTTTGCAACAGTCTCACCAAACCCGTTTGACAAATCTTGCGGGCCAAACAGATAAGGCAGGTCAGGCCCGTTCGAGAATACAGGTGTCATCGTCAGATAATGCAAATCATCTGGCCTATCATGTTCATCCCTGCCAATCACATCAGGGTTTATCAACGCGGTTAGTATTTGCCGCGCTCTATCAACTCTGAAATTGGTCATCAAAATACCATCACCAGCCGCCAAGCCCTGATAATCACCTATAATTGTTGCAGTGATAAACTCATCACTCTCGCCGCGCTCATAGGCAGCTTGAACAGCCTCATCAAACCCTTGTGCCTGATGGGGCGCCTTTGCTGTTGTAATCGCATCAAAGGCGGCGGCTGTGCGCTCATGGCGGTTATCTCTATCCATCGCGAAATAACGCCCAATGACTGTCCCTAATGTGACAGGCACGCCCAGCTCTTTTTGGAATCTTTGCCATTCACTATGGGCTGATTTTGGTAATGTGTCTCTGCCATCTGTAATCGCGTGCAGAACAACCTCAATGCCAGCCTCATGGAACAGGCCTGCCAAAGCCGCGCTATGGGCACTATGGGCATGAACACCGCCGACTGAAAATAACCCAACCAAATGCACACGCCCGCCACTTATTTTTAGCTTATCAATAAAGGCGCGCAATCCAGCGATGCTAGCAAGGCTGTTATCTGCGATGGCGTTATGGATACGCGGCAAATCTTGCAAGACACATCTGCCAGCTCCGATATTCATGTGACCCACTTCTGAATTGCCGGGCTGTCCCTCAGGCAGGCCAACAGCGGGACCAGAGGCCTCTAGGCGCGCATGCGCACATGTCGCTAGCAACCTATCATAAACAGGCGTATGTGCCGCGCTGACAGCATTTGTCGCACTATCAGGGGCAATGCCCCACCCATCCATGATACATAAAACTACAGGTTTCACCATAATCTCTACCTACCTACTTTCATCCAATATCACACCTTGTGATAGGGGTGATTGGCAATGATTGTCTCTGCTCGATATAGCTGTTCTGCCAGCATCACGCGAAACAGCATATGCGGCCATGTCGCCGCACCAAAAGATATCACCTTATCAGCTTTTTCATGTAATGCTGCGCTATGACCATCTGCCCCGCCAATGGCAAAAAACGCGGCCCCGCACCCATGATCACGCCAGCTTGAAATCATCTCTGCCAGTGCCGGAGATGACAGATTTTGACCATTGGGATCAGCGAGGATCAATTTGCTAGATTTGGGTTTTTTTGCCTCATAAAGGCTCAACAGCTTTTGCGATTCATCTGATTGGCGGGCTGTCCCATAGGGAAGACGTGATTCGCATTCAAAAATCTGAGAGCCTTTCGGCAAACGCTTCAGGTAATCTGTCACCATAGCCGCTTCAGGGCTTTTTTTCATGCGCCCGATGGCGAGGATGTGAAGTTGCATTTATGCCGCCATCACCAGCTATTTTTCGTTTTTCGAGCTAGGCTTCAGCGCCCACCATCACCACCTCATCAGCGGCATCTTTTGACCACATTTTCTCAAGGCTATAGAACTCGCGCACTTCTGGTCTGAACAGATGCACAACGACATCTAGCGCATCAATAACAATCCAATCACCTTGATTCTTGCCTTCGCGTCCAAAAATCTCAGCACCAGCTTTCTTCAGCTTTTCTTCCAAATGGTCGCACATAGCCGCAATCTGTCGTCCAGACGAGCCGCTGGCGATGATCATATAATCAGCTATTGATGATTTTCCCTCAAGCGGGATTTGGGTGATATCTAGGCCTTTATCGTCATCTAAAGACTGCAGCACAAGATCTCTGATCTCATTGGCGCTAGGCTGCTTCTTATTCGTGCTAATTGTCACTCTCCTTGATTGTGATATATCACTTAGCAATGATACCTCTAAACTACCGAAAAACAGCGCTTCTGGCAATGATTCAATGCTAGCTGGGCGAATTGCCGCATTATCTATGCGATTGCCAAAATCCATTCTTACGCAGGCTAGTGGCTGATTGCGGGGCATGAAAATCAGATAATATCCGCAAATAAGGGGTTTGTTTGACGCGGCTGTGACAGCGAAATTGCGCCCGCCCTTTTGAAGCAACTGCCTGATAAAAGCTATCCTTGCGGCGCACAGCGATAAAAGGCACCAGCCGGGTGAAGGCTTTTGCCTTATGCCAGTGCGGTAATTGGCATAGATTATCAGTCCCAATCAGCCAGTAAAACTGCGCGCGCGGCGCCCGTGATTTGATATAGCGCACGCTATCATAACTAAATCTCGTGCCGATATCTTGCTCTAGGCGAATCACCTTCATAAAAGGCTTATCCGCGACCAGCGCTCTTGCGTAGGACAGCCGTCTTTCAAAATCAGCCATATCATCACTTGATTTCAGCGGGTTTTGCGGGCTGACCAGCCACCAGATCTCATCACATTTGATAGCGCGTCTGACCTTATCAGACAGGGCGATGTGCCCCTCATGCGCCGGGTTAAAGGACCCACCAAGCAAGCCAATTTTGCGCCGATGCCCATAATGGAAAACGCGCGGCTGGTTATGCCTATTTTGGGCGTGTTTGGCCATCACCTGTTACCACATATTTAAAGCTTGTTAGCTGTGCTGCCCCCACAGGGCCTCTTGCATGTAATTTGCCAGTGGCAATGCCAATCTCAGCACCCATGCCAAATTCACCACCATCTGCAAATTGTGTTGATGCATTAATCATCAAAATCGCAGAATCAATCTCTGCCACAAAGGCGTCAATCACATTTTGATCAGTGGTAATCACAGCCTCTGTATGACCAGAGCTATATTGTTGAATATGTGCAATCGCCTCTGATACGTCTTTCACGATTTTCACCGATACGATGGCATCAAGATATTCTGTTGACCAATCTTCCTCGCTCGCAGGCACGATAGATGGCACAAGAGAGCGGCTTGTCTCACACCCTCTGACCTCACATCCTTCTGCTTGCAGGGCAGAGGCAATATCACCCAACATCAAAGGCGCAATCGCTTCATCAATCAATATCGTCTCTGTCGCACCACAAATACCAGTGCGTCTCATTTTGGCATTTACCAGAATATCAATCGCTTGTTGCTTATCAGCGCCTTGCGCCACATAGCTATGGCAGATCCCTTCAAGATGCGCAAAGACAGGCACGCGCGCTTCATTTTGCACACGCCCAACCAGTGATTTTCCGCCGCGTGGCACAATCACATCAATGTGCCCCACAGCTGTCAGCATCGCACCCACAGCTTGCCTATCAGTTGTGTTCACCAGCTGAACCCCATTCGCATCAAGCCCGGCATGAGCTAGCCCAGCGCGCATTGCCTCAGCCAAAAGCCTGGAGCTATGCACCGAATCAGAGCCACCACGCAAAATCGCCGCATTGCCTGATTTAATACAAAGCCCGCCAGCATCCACAGTTACATTTGGGCGCGCTTCATAAATGATACCAATCACACCCAAGGCTGTTGATCGGCGTGCAATTTGCAATCCATTTGGTCTATCCCATGTCGCCAAATCAACACCCAACGGATCTGGCAGGTCAGCGATTGAGTCCAGCCCTGATGCAATCCCCTCAAGGCGCCCCTCATCCAATGTCAGACGGTCTATCATGGCATCTGACAGGCCGCGCTCTTTGCCAGCGCGCACATCTTTCTGATTCGCTTCTAAAATCGCTTCGCACGTATCTCTGATAACAAGCGCCGCATGACGCAATGCTTGATTGCGCACATCATTGGACGCTCTGCCAATTTGGCGCTGTGCGCGTGATGCTGCTTTTGCCATCTCTGTGATATAGGCTTGCAAATTATCCTGTTCCATAATGTCGCTATCCTTTTTATCTTTTACGTGATCAGCACCAGATCATCTGCATGCACAAGCTCAGCTCTGCCATCATAGCCGATAATGGCTTCAAAATTCGCACTTTTTTGACCCATCAGCATTTGAGCTTCTGCGGCTGAATATCCAGATAATCCGCGCGCTAATAGCTGGCCTTTTGCATTGCAAATCTCAATCACATCACCACGCTCAAATGTGCCTGTGATCTTTGTTACACCAGCAGGCAATAACGAGCGCCCCTTGCCAAGCGCCGTAGAGGCGCCGTCATCAATGGTAATGGTGCCAGCACAATCAAGCGCGCCTGCAATCCAATTTTTGCGCGCTGTAGATGGTGCCATTTTCGCAGTGAACATACTTGCCTTTGCCCCATCTGATAGGGCAGATAAAGGGGCAACAGCACTACCATCACAAATCAACATGGCAACACCTGACTGAGTGGCAATTTGCGCGGCGGCAAGCTTTGTTGCCATCCCGCCAGAGGCAAATTCAGCATTCGCGCTCTCACCCATTGCCATAATCTCATCTGTAATGCTCTCTATGACAGGGATATGATTGGCATCATCATGGCGGCTCGGATTTTTATCATAAAGCCCATCAATATCAGATAATAACACCAGCAAATCAGCAGACATCATCGCCGCCACACGCGCGGCAAGCCTGTCATTATCACCAAATCGTATCTCATATGTGGTGATGGTATCATTCTCATTTACCACAGGCACACAGCCATAATTCAACAAGGTCTGCATGGTTGAGCGCGCATTTAAATGTTTTCGTCTTGTCTCTGTATCTTCAGGGGCAAGCAAGATTTGCGCTGTGGTAATCTCATGCGCCTTGAACGCATCATTCCATGCTTGCGCCAAGATAATTTGACCTGTTGCGGCGGCGGCTTGTTTTTCATCTAACCTGATGCGCCCTTTGGCAAGCTTCATCTCATCTCTGCCAAGGGCAATCGCGCCTGACGAGACAATAATCACCTGTTTGCCGCCGCGATGAAGGCGCGCCACGTCACTTACCAGCCCTTCCAGCCAGCTTGTCTGCAAGCCATTTTCCTCTGGATTAAATAACAACGCAGACCCAATTTTAATCACAATCTTCTCAGCACCCTCTATCAGGGCTGATGCTGATTGCTCTTTATGGTGACCAAGGTTCGTCATCTTTATCCTTTGCCAATTCCTCTGCGATATCTTTTGTTATCACATCATAAAGGGCGCGTAACACACTCTTTACACCATCACCTGTGACAGATGACATGGTCAAAACATGTTTTGCCCCTTCTGCCATCAGCGCTTGTTTTAAATCTTCCAAATAATCAGCCGGCGCTGAATCAGATTTTGACAAGGCAATCACTTCTGTTTTTTGCGCCAATCCATTTTCATCATAGGCTGCCAATTCATCACGAATGGTATGATAGGCCTCAATGGGATCATTTGCGGTTGAATCAATTAAATGCAACAACACACGGCACCGCTCAACATGACCAAGAAAACGATGACCGATACCAGCGCCTTGTGATGCGCCTCTAATAAGGCCGGGAATATCTGCCATGACAAATTCATGACCATCAATGGCGACCACACCCAAATTAGGGTGCAAGGTGGTAAAAGGATAATCTGCGATTTTGGGACGCGCGGCTGATACAGCTGATAAAAATGTCGATTTGCCCGCATTTGGCATGCCAAGCAGACCGGCATCTGCAATCAGCTTTAATCGCAACCAGACCCAAAATTCAACACCCTTAATACCAGGTTGTGATTTACGCGGCGCTCTGTTGGTGCTTGATTTGAAAAAGGCATTTCCTTTACCGCCCATACCCCCTTGGGCAAGGATAAATTCTTGTCCCTCTTTGGTCAGGTCAGCCAATATTGTCTGCCCATCTTCTGCCAAAATTTGCGTGCCAACAGGCAGGCGCATTTCGATATCTTCGCCAGATAGGCCAGCTCTATTTTGGCCAGCGCCGGGGCGTCCTGATGGGGCTTTGAAATGTTGCTGGTAACGATAATCAATCAGAGTGTTCAGCCCGCCAACACAACGTGCCACCACATTGCCGCCTCTGCCGCCATCACCGCCATCAGGGCCACCAAAAGGCACATGTGCTTCACGTCTGAAGCTAACAGAGCCAGGGCCACCATTACCAGAGCGTACAAAGATTTTTGCCTGATCAAGAAATTTCATAATGTTATCTATCTCTGACTTATTACAAATTGATAATAAGCCATCACCAAAAAGCAAAAAAGGGAATAACTTAAATGGTAAGTCATTCCCTTTTCAAATTTCTAAAGTAAGCTATCGCTTTTTATTCAGCAGCCTCTGCTGTTGGCACAACATTCACGAACATTTTGCCACCTGATTTCTGCTTGAAAGCGACCTTGCCTTCGACCAATGCGAAAAGGGTATGGTCCTTGCCCATGCCGATATTCTCGCCCGGGTTATATTTTGTGCCACGCTGGCGGATGATGATGTTACCAGGGATAACGCTTTCACCACCGAATTTCTTTACACCAAGACGGCGACCTGCGGAGTCGCGACCGTTTCTGGAACTACCACCTGCTTTTTTATGTGCCATAGGTTCGCCTCCTT
>WTHW01000063.1 GCA_011526395.1 Alphaproteobacteria bacterium | reverse complement strand
GCGGTTAGCAGCTTTGGATCCCAATTGACCAATCGCTTATCCCTATAAATCAAACCATCTTTATGAAGTTTCACAAAAATCTGACGGACAGCTTTTGAAAGCCCCTCATCCATTGTGAAGCGGCTTCTTTGCCAATCTGCTGAAACGCCGAGATGACGCTGCTGATGTTCAATCATACCGCCAGATTCAGCTTTCCACTCCCAAATTTTTTCGACAAATGCTTCACGCCCCAAATCACGCCTTGATATATTATCAGCCGCCAATTTGCGCTCTACCACCATTTGTGTCGCAATCCCTGCATGATCCATACCCGGTTGCCAAAGGGCATCACGGCCTATCATGCGATGATAACGAATAAGAATATCTTGCAATGTAAATGTAAGCGCATGCCCCATATGTAACGAGCCTGTCACATTTGGCGGCGGCATCATTATCGTATAGGGGCTTTTGGAAGATTGTGGGTCACAAGCAAAGGCGCCTGAGGCTTCACTTCTCTCATACCACGAGGTTTCAATCTCTTGCGGATTATAGGTTTTATTTAGCATGTGTCGTTCAAATATAATGAGGTTGCGCGTACGAATAATCGACTGCATTTATAAGGCAGGCGTACCAATTTGTCACGTTGCTATTGCGATGCGAAAGATGTTTTTAACGCTTGGTTGTCTTTGGTCTAGATTTTGATGATGGCTTTTTATTTGGCGAGGATAAAGCCTCTTCAATGAGACCAGTCATATTACCTTGCAACCAAGTTGAAACTTGCTCGCGAATTAATGAGCGCAAAGCCATCCTAACGTCACCAGAAAACCCGTTTTCCTCATCATTCTCTTCTTCAAAAGTTTGGTCAGAGACAACATGGAGGTTCGGTTGCCCCGTTGCATGAGACACTTCTTCCTCTGCAGGTTGGAACATCATTTGAACTTCATCCACAGGGTTTGCAACTGGTGGGTCAGCAATAGGCACCTGAATATTTGGTTTAACAGGTGTGCTTAATTGTGCCATCTCTTCAAAATCGGCAGCTGTCATTAAGCCTTCTGCAGTAGAAAAATTGAAATCAGCACCCTGAAAGTCTGTGATTGCCGGCTCAATTTCACTGGCAACCTTCTCACGCGGCAATTCTTTTTTTACATCTAAAGCTCGCTGTTGAGACGGTTTTTTCGCTGGTTCGACATTATCAGACGGCGTTTCTTCTAGCGGTGATGTAACTATGATGGGTTTGGGTGCTGGGACAGTCGGTCTATCACTGTAAAACCCGCCGCCGCGTCGGCCGATAGGTCCTGACAATTCTTGAATATCACCAGCTATTTCAACCATATCATTCAATAATTTTTGACGCGAGGTATCTGGCGTTGACTCTGGTGAACTCAATTCCAATGGCGGTGTCAAAACAGGAGAGGTGATGATATTTTTTTCATCATTTTCAATTGGTTGAGGCGATATCTTTACCTGAGCTTCAACAGGTTTTTGTATAGATGAATCACTATTGGATGGCGTCCGCTCTTTAATTTGTGACTTGAGTTTATTTAAGTCATAAGAACTAACTGATAGACTAGATGGCGTTGGCGCGGCTTCCGTTTGTACTGACGTATCCTCAGCCTCTGATACAGGGTTTCGCCACACAACATTATCAAGGTTAATAACCTCTTCGTCAGATGACAACTTGCTCTCAGATATCTCCACAAGCTTTTTTATGGCTTGCAAAGCATCTTCAACTTGTTTGTTGTCATCTCTACTCATGCTCTAAACTTACCCCTTTGATTTTGAGCCTTACACCTTATCCGATAGCACAAATCAATATATAGAGCGACAGAATACGTTATTCTGGCAAATCTGCCAATGGCAAGAATCCAGTGAAGACGTCGCGTGGGGCTAGAGCATCCTGAATTGACGGCAACTCCCCTGAAAGTCCGATAGCACTTGCGTCAAGCTGACCAATCGCTGCCAATAGACGGAAATGATTTATCATAACAGCTTGCTGAGCCTGCAACTGACGTACTTTTGCATCACTGACGGATTGTTCAGCATCAAGTTGGTCCAAGAAAATTTTCTGTCCAAACTCAACCTCTGCTGTGATTCCCTCAGCAACCAATTCTGCAGCTGCTAGTTCAGCATCTACAGCTCTTTTTTGTGCTGCTGCTGACATGGTCGAACGCAATGCAGAGCGCGCATTCAACGATACAGTTCGTCTTGCTTCTGATAGCTGGAACTTTGCTCTTTCAAGCTTTGCAGATATCTCTTTACCCTTTGCGCGCGAGCTAGGTGTAACAAGGAAAGGTGACGTTAATTTCACTTCGCCCTTGATATCTAGCTTGTCTTGCATTGTACCTTTGGCTTGAGAATCTGTCGCTGACAAGCTGAAATTAACCTTCGGCAACACTTGGCGTGCTACAATATCAAATTGCATCCTTGAAGCACGCTCATTGGCTGACGCAACAATAATATCTGGATGATTTTTTAACGCTAATTCTTCTGCTTCAACGAGTGAAGTTGGCATTGCGTTCGATAATGAAGGAACGGATAAGCCCTGACCTGATAATCCTGTCAGTGATTGGTATTTTTCCAATGCATTTTCTTCTGTTGCATTAGCGCTTATCAAGCT
>WTHW01000236.1 GCA_011526395.1 Alphaproteobacteria bacterium | reverse complement strand
ACTTTGTGTGTGATGAGCCCACTGAAGAGATGGTTAAGCCACTTGAAGACGCGTGGATAAAAACCAAGGGTGATTTGCCTGTTGTTAACAAAGAATTGATAAAAGTTGTTTATCAGGAAACAGGACGCCAAAAGAAATTTTTAAGCCCAGAGACATGGCTCTTGCAATGTGTGCGGATGTCTGGCGCAAACTGGCCACCTTCAGTTGAAGATATGAAATATGATTTCAAATCAAAACCAAGTAAAAAAGCAAGGCAGGCGGAATGGCTGATGAATGATATGGGGCATAATCTTATTTCACCAGCTCAACCAAATGGGTGGCCAGATACAGAAGCTGAATGGCTTTCACCAGAATTGCTGATAAGGCGCTTGGCTGTGGCCGATCGCATTCAATACCCCCTGACGCCGATTTATGAAACAATTACCAAAAGAAATTTTGACCAGCCGGAGGTGCTTCTAGATTTATTGCAAAAAGCCAAAAATATTGATTTTTATTCTAACCCTCGACGCCAAGCTGGTGTGTTGTTTTCAACTGAGAGGATGCTAAAAGTATGAGCTTGAATAGACGTCATTTTATTTCTGGTTTTGCCTCGCTAAGCCTATTGGGCTCGCCAATTTTCAATGCCCGCGCCGCGAGCTTGAAGAAAAAAAACTTGGTTGTTGTCATGTTACGAGGCGGTATGGATGGGCTTACAGCCATACAGCCAAATGATGCGCGAATGTCGAAAGTGCGTCCTGATATTTTGGTCACTGGCGTTCAAAAGCTTACCTCTGATTTCAATGTGCATCCAAGGCTTCGTTCCTTTATTGAATGCTGGAATGAGGGCAAGGCATCTGTCGTGCATGCCACCTCTATTCCCTATACAATGCGAAGTCATTTTGATGGCCAGAATGTTATGGAAAGCGGTGGCCATGTGCCTTATGCAGAAAAAACAGGATGGCTTGGCAGAGGTATTGAAGCCTCAGAATTAGGTGGATTGGCAATATCATTACCAATGCCATTAATTCTTCGGGGCCAACACGCGCCTGATAATTATTACCCCACTTGGATGAAGCTACCGTCACAAGAAGAATTAAATCTTATTCAGCAGTCCTATTCAGATGGCTCTCAGCTAGCGCAAGTGATGAGCCGCGTGCGCGCTAGACCTGTTTCAATGATGCAGCAGGTTGGCAATAATGATGCTCATGAGTTGGCAGTCATTGCTGCCCAAGAGTTGCGACGTGAAGATGGCCCTAGAGTCGCTGTGTTTGATATTGGTGGCTTTGATACACACGCCGCACAAGGCGGAGAAGATGGCGAGCATGGCGAGCGGTTAGGTGACTTTGATAAGGTGCTAGGCGCGCTAAAAAGAGGGCTTAAAGATGCGTTTGATGATACATTAATCGTCACCTTAACGGAATTTGGGCGCAAGGTAGAACAAAATGGTGGCTATGGCACTGAACATGGCTATGGTACAGCGATTTTGATGGCAGGCGGCCTGCTGAAAACATCTCAAGTGTTTGCTGATTGGCCAGGCCTTAACAGAAAGCATCTCTATGAAGGCCAAGATTTAAACGCCACGATAGATGCGCGCTCAGTTTACTGTTCAGCCATGTCGTCTTGTTTTGATATCGATTTCAAACAGATGCAAAAAAGAGCGTTCTTTAATGATCCTTTGCAAGACCTAACTGATAGGTTGTTTGTGTCTTAATGGCGCAGAAAATTCATAAGATTATTTCAGCTACATATCGGTCATTGTGATGATGAATATTCAAAGATTTATGTTGTTTTGCATTGTGAGCCTTTTGGGAATGGCGCCATCACTAGCAGAAACATTTACCATGTTGCCAAAAGAGAGACAGCATGCGGCCTATATGAAGGTCATAAATAAAAATTGCGACATCACATATAACAAAAAAGGACAACAATTCTGGGCAGATATCAGAAAGCGTGCCGGTGTTAAAACAACAAAGGTGGGCGTTCGGAAGAAGCAATTGCCATCTGGTAATGTTGATCATGTGTCTGTTTATGAAACCACAGGCTTTGATAAAGTTTATGATCTGATTGGTCCCATTGCGAACCCATTGTGGGATAAATCTTGCAAGGCCTTATATAAGGATGCTCACGCAAAGGGGATTTGGCAGGCTTACTATCCTCATATTTCATTTAAAAATGGAAAGATCCAAAAGCCTAAAAAACCGCCGCATCATTTGGTAAGAGTGAATGGAAAAATCTATGCCAGCATTAACCCTGATGGGGTGATTACTTATGCGAAAAACAGAGATACCCTTTATCACAAAGCGCTGGTGAAATATAAAATCGCGATAGGTGATCTGGAGGTTATGGGTAAGCCATCCTCTTCATCCAAACGCTCAGCACTTAAAAAAAGATATACCCAGCAAGAAATTCAACTCATTGCATTTGGCGATATTTTAGCAAGGCAATGCAACCTGAAGATGACAGAAACAGCGCGTCAGACCTATAGGGATATTAAGATGCGCAGCGTCGAATATGGCGAAAAGAATCTAAATATTTTTCAAAGAGAATATTACAGATTAAGAGCGGCTGATCATAACCCGCTAGTATATAAAAAATTTAACATAGGCGGGCGCACAACCTATGAC
>WTHW01000105.1 GCA_011526395.1 Alphaproteobacteria bacterium | reverse complement strand
GTATTGAGTCAGGTAACGCAACAGGTTGGACAGCAACAGACTGGATGGAAGATCTTATGTTGCGTACAGCTACACCTGAAAAATACGACCAGTGGGTATCAAATGAATTGCCATTCAACAGCCCTGAAGTCTTAAATGCGATGGAAATCTGGGGTAGCTTCTCACGCAATGATGATTATGTTGCTGGTGGTTCAGCTGCGGTGGCAACAACATTCTTTGGTGATGCGCCAAAGGGTCTGTTCACATCACCTGCTCAGTGCATGATGCACCGTCAAGCTTCATTCATTCCTGCCTTCTTCCCGAATAAGGGTGAAGAAGTGACAGAAGGTGAAGCAGACTTCTTCTACTTCCCACCATTCTCATCTTCAAACCTGAAATATGTGAATGTAAAAGGTAACCCAGTATTGGGTGCAGGTACATTGTACACAAT
The DNA here is from genome assembly GCA_011526395.1 of Alphaproteobacteria bacterium. Taxonomy (GTDB): domain Bacteria; phylum Pseudomonadota; class Alphaproteobacteria; order Puniceispirillales; family Puniceispirillaceae; genus UBA685. Next base: position 2,188 of record WTHW01000105.1, on the reverse strand, counting down.
CACAAAAGACTCTCCAGCAACACGTGCTTTCTTCCAGTATCTTACAGAAGCAAAAGCACATGAAGTATGGATGTCACAAGGCGCGTTCTTGACTGCTCATAAGGGTGCTGATTTGTCAGCATACGCTTCAGCAGCTCAGCGTAAGCAAGGTGAAATTCTTGTGAATGCTACAACATTCCGCTTTGATGCATCAGATTTGATGCCTGGCGCGATTGGTGCTGGCGCATTCTGGAGCGAAATGACTGCTTTTGCGAATGGTCAAGATGCACAAACAACAGCTGATAATATCCAAGCTGCTTGGGATGCCATTAAGTAAGGGTTGTTAAACTGAAGCTATTTTAAGAAGGGCGCGGGGAATACTCGGGCTCTTCTCTTTCTTTGTAAATCATTCAAAATTTAACCTTTAATGGAACCTGACATGCGCTCAATGAGACCGCTTATCGCTGGCAATGGCATTGCGATTTTTCTTACCATCGTTTGTTTGTTGCCTATCACCGCCATTTTATCATTGATGGTGACCGCGCCTCTTGATGATATGATGGCCAATATTGGCTTATGGTTGCATCATAGCTTTAACTGGAGTGCGAGCGAATTTGATACCCAGTTGCGCTTTTCCAAAATCGGCTTTGCTTTGCGTATTGTGGTCATCGCTGTTGGGATTTCATTTTTATATTTTGCTGTCAGTAACTGGTTAACAATGGGCTTGGCCCGCTATAGCGCCAAAGGGTCTCTTGGTCGTCAATCGACGATCATCGAGGCAATCCAACCTTGGATTTTTGTTGGTCCTGCTTTGATGCTGTTATTGCTGTTTTTGTTGGTTCCTGGGTTCTTAACACTGAAGCAATCCTTGCAAGAGGCCAATGGCGCTTTTACGACTCAAAATTATGCGTTCTTGTGGGATCCATCGGCTCTTGGTTACGTCCAATTCCGTTTTGCCATGCGCAATAGTTTGATGTGGCTGATCCTGGTGCCAACGGCTTGTATATCGCTTGGTTTATTGATTGCTGTCTTGGCTGATTCAGTGCGCTGGGGTGTGGTTGCTAAGACATTCATCTTTGTGCCATTGGCCATTTCATTTGTCGGCGCGGCGGTGATTTGGCGTAATATTTTCGCTGGTGGAGGGATTGAAGCGCTACAGGCAATTAATGGCGCAACTCCTAGCTATCAGATAGGTTTATTGAAAGCGTTGCTTGGCCATACGGCGGAATATAATGAGCCTTTGTACAATTTAAAATTTTGGGGCAACTTCTTCTTGATGTGGATTTTGGTCTGGGTGCAAACTGGATTTGCTATGGTCATTTTTTCTGCAGCGCTTCGCGGCGTACCGCAAGACACTATCGAGGCGGCGACCATTGACGGCGCCAATCCGTTTCAGATGTTCTTCCGTGTGAAATTACCTCAAATCTATTCCACTGTGATGGTGGTCTGGACCACATTGGTGATTTTGGTCTTGAAAGTTTTTGATATCCCTTACGCGTTATCTGCCAATGATGATGATAAATTGCTATTGGCTGTGATGATGGAAAATGCGCGTAATAACTGGTCTATTGGGGGCGATAATGTTGATAATTTATTCGCTGCCATTGCCATCATGCTTATGCTGACCGTTATCCCGAACATGATTTTCAATGCTTGGCGCATTCGTCGCGAACAAAAAGACATTAGCTAGAAAGAAGAGCCACTTATGATTAGTCGTACTCTCAAACATGTTGTTCTTGCTCTTATTGTTTTCATTTGGGTCGTGCCATTTGTAGCTTTGATTACAACCTCATTAAGATCTGAGTTGGCATCTAAAACATCAGGCTTTTGGACAGCATTTACGCCAACAGAATTGGGGCACCGCTTTAGCACGCATGATAAGTCGGATAAGGCTGAAGTGCTTGTTAAAACAGGGAATATTTTTGATCGCCTCAATGATGGAGAAGAGGATTTTATCATTTCAGGCGAGGTACAATCGATCCTGACTAAAAGCCGCATTCCTGATCCAGATAATCCAGATAAAACAAAGCTCGTGCGTAAATTGGTGCCTGTGGGAGAAGCCCTTGATGTGCGCGGTGGTGATTTCGTCTTTCAGGCCAATGGTGACTTTACGTGGACATTTGATGAGCCAACCGTGCCGAAGCCGAAAAAGTTGGATGCATTTATCAATCAGGATCCTGTTTTCAATCCACAAGCTTATGAAGAAGTT
>WTHW01000106.1 GCA_011526395.1 Alphaproteobacteria bacterium | reverse complement strand
TATCAAAATCAGCCGTATCTGCATGTGCAAGATTAGGCAATGATGAAAGTCCAAAAATAACAACAAAAAAGCGCATTATTACATTGAATTTAAATGCAATTTTATGAATTATCTGCTTATTCTGATGAACGTTCATGATGATGAATTCCAACCCGATTTTCAGCTCCATAATACAGCCAGAGCTATTTGGTAAACTGCCACCCTTATCACAGTATAATGTCTAAAAATAGGATGCAAAAGATATCCTATCTGGGCATCCTTAGGATAAAAAGTCTAGGGGCTGAGCACAAACAAAATTGCCGTGTTGATAGTCCAATAACCCTGTTTCAAGTGCCAGTCTGGCATCGCTGCAGATTATCTAGAAGAGATGAAGAGCGGTTGAATGCCCAGTCTTGAAACTCTGTAAGCAATTAAATAAATCAAAATTTTCTAGTATATTAGCTTACAAAGTCCGATACTCGTGTCCGTCCATATGTAAGTTCGTTCATGATATCCTGTAGCCATGCAGAAATTATGTTTGCATACCTTTATGTAATAGAAATATCAGCACCCAAGAAAATTCTTATAATTTTTCAACATCCAATCGGTTAGAAAGACCATGAAGAACAGACGTTTCGCATAACAATAGAGAGCTGCCCATTAGCCTCAGCATCAACTTTGGCATGTGAGAGATGATATCTCCATTAATGACGGTTTTTTCAAACAGTCAAATACAACAGAACTTGATGCCAGGTCTAAACCTTTATGGTTTCAGAAGGAAATAAAACAGACATTACAGCGCTCTTGTTCGGCCCCTTGCCGGTTAAATTAGAGATGATGGCTTAAAAGAACATAATACATAACTGCTGCTCACTGTTTTCACTCTGACAAAACTTCAAGTTTCACATGTGAAAACTTAATACCATTATCATCTTTTTCCGGTGTGCTAGAAGAGCCAAATGTCTTGCTGTTTACATGAAACGCCATCATTCCAAAATTATTCACATTACTTTGCTCATCATTATAACTGAAGCTTGTCATTTCCCCGTCTTGATTTAGCAATGTAGCAGACAAGAGGAGTCCGGCCTCAGTTTTACGTAATTTGAAAACAGCCTGATATGTGGTGTTTGGTTTAAAGGTAAAACTGTCACCGCCTTCTGCTAATAACTTATAACCTTGATATGTCCCCATAAGGCGGCCCAAACGTTTTTTGCGAATATGCCTGCGTACTTCAACATTATTCAAAGTGGGATCGTCACGATTAACATCAAAGGTAAACATATAGCCCGGCAAACCATTATAAAGCTCATTTGGGGCGCCAGATGAGGCTGATAAATCAGCCTCTAATTCAGCTCTTTCCAGCCTATCATGGAAGCCAAACCGAAGTGCATCCATACGATCAGAACCGACAGTATCAGGCGTTGTGAACGCCACTATGGCTTGCAGAGTTTGGCCATCAGATAAGGTTTGAGGAGTAAAAGTTGTTCGAATGCCTCGTCCAGCACCACCAGAAACAAGCCCTAATTGACCAGGAGCAATATCAATGGCAGAGCTAGCACTTGTCGTCCACCAAATCCCATCAAGCTCATCTACGCCTCCTGTTCTATCACCATCAGCAAATCTATCATCCATGATGATGCCAGGCTTTGCCGGATGCGGCGGTGTGCCCTCTGATTCAAGCGCTTCAGCGCGCGCTTTTTCTTCGGCTATAACTTTTTCAATCCATGCCCCTTTTGGCGGCGCGTCATGTTCATAATCCAGCTTATAAAAAGTGACCATATCAAAATCACGTTCTGGATAAGGGCTTGAATTATTCCCTGTATAAGCGCCTGCTTTAAAGAACATAAATTCATCATCAACGCTAAAGCCACTTGCGCTCATATCAAAAGGGTCAGCTTTTATCTCTGTGCCATCTTCCTTAATAATTTTGACATTCAGATAGGGAATGATTTTATCACCTTCTACAATGCCCTCGGTGGAGATTTCATAACTAAAAATCTCATCAAGGGCGATGCCATCTTTGGGGTTTTTCGCTCTATCTGACCGATTTCCAACTAATGTCACCCACCTTTCTTTGCCAAGTGCAGGCGCATGTGCAAAATACAGCGAGCCGTTTTTATTGCCTGGTAATTTGCGATAATAAAGACGAATCGGTTCGTCATCTTTAGCATGAATTTGGCCAATGATAACGCGGCCGATTTGATAATCCTTGCCCATACGTGTAACTTGATTGACCGCAAGCGTTGCACGTAATGTGCCATCTACGCCTGCTGAATTAAATTTTGCTTCAAGTGGAGCCGATGAGAATACCCAATTATTCTTATTTGGATAATCATTTGCCCCTCTGGTTGCAATAGCATCATCACCACGGCGCAACATGCCGCGCAATTCGGTTCTGGTGTAGTTGGTGTTCTTCGATGTTTTAGCACCCGCAGGCGTCACTCTAAAGACCATACCGCCCGTAACAGGGTCAGTGTAAAAATAACGTTCATCTGTCCAACCCGCTGCTAGGTCTTTTTCATAGACTGAATCTGACTTGCCATCACCATTATCATCAGCAGGCGTTGTCACATACCAGCCAAGCAAATCAAAATTCTCGCCAGGGGTTTTTGCAGGGTCCAGGCCAAAAAGCCCTGTGGTGGCGCGCGCTGTTAAAACAGGTTTTTCTGGCTTGGCTACAAATGCTCCACATCCTGAAACAGCGACCTCTACTATGCTATTCCATTCATTTGAATCATTGCCTTCTGCGGCAATGCGGATAAATTGTGCTTGTATTGGGGTGATGTTATTTCGCTCAAAATCTACTGATGAACCGCTAGATAAGCTAACATCCACAATCTTTGTAAAGCTCTGCCCGTCTGGTGAGGCCTCTATTGCATAAGTCGCTTTGCGCTCATTACCTTTATACCAAGCAATAGATACTGATTTCACCAATTGTTGTGTGCCAAGATTTAACAGCAAGTATTTCGGCTCACCTTGGCCAAGATTTGACCAACGTGATTCAGGATCAAAATTCCCATCTAGCACGTTATGTGCGCCATAACTCTCATCAAACAAGCCATCATCGGTAGCCGAGATAATTGTCAGAGGGTTATCATCTTCACAGGCTATCGAAGCCAAAGCAAAATTACTGTGAGCAATTAATCCAATAGTAAGAGCACTAATTAGTGAAAAATACCGCATGGGAGTCTCCAGAGCAAAACATAGCATCATAAAAAATACTAGTATACTAGTTGAGACTGTCAAAGTATTTTCATAAGGAAATCACCAACGAAAAGCGTCAGAATTTAACCTATAGCTTAATAATTCCAGACAGTACCATCTTCGAGCCTGACAACCGGGTGACTGCCAGCCACATAGCTATATTTCTCTGCTTCTTTTTCGTCAAAATCGACACCAAGTCCTATATCATCACTGACATAAAATAGCCCTGACGCTAGCTTATGCTGTGAGGGAAAGAGCGCATCACATTCCTTTGTGCCAAGAACAAGATATTCTTGAATTCCAAAATTAGGCGCCCAGGCATTGAGATGGGCTTGGGCAGCCATAGAAATTGGGCTATGGCTTGGTGCACCATGAAAACCTGTGCGCACATTATGAAGGCCCGCAAGATCGACAATGCGTTTTACATGGGTGATGCCCCCTGCATACGTCACTGCAATGCGGATGTAATCAATAAGGTTGTTTTCGATAAGATGCTGGCAGTCATAAATGGAATTAAAAACCTCGCCAATAGCGATAGGCACCGTGGAATGTTGGCGCAGAAACTGAAGGGCATTTTGATCCTCTGCAGGTGTTGGATCTTCAAGCCAGAACAAACTCACAGGCTCAACAGATTTTGCAAAGGCAGCCGCCTCTCTCGGTGTCAGCCTGTGATGAACATCATGCAGGATTTTTAATTCAGGACCAAAATGCTCACGAATTCTGGCTAAGGCGTCAGGCATATATCGCATATAACGCTCTGTATCCCAAATTTCAATTTTGGGTTTTATCCCGCTGAAATCCGTAATAAAATCAGATTTACTGTCATCATCTTCTCGCACACCATATCCTGCCGTAGGCATATCAGGGATACCACATTGCACACGCACCGCTTTATAGCCTTGGTCTTTGTAAAAGGTGATATTATCAATCAATTGTTCAAGGTCAGAGCCTGTTGCATGGGCATAAACCAATGCGCTGTCCCTGCTTTTACCGCCAAATAGCTGATATAAAGGCATATTGGCTAATTTGGCTTTAATGTCCCATAACGCGATATCAACTGCGCCAAAAGCAGCCATTGCTATCGGCCCTCGCCTAAAATAGGCACCTCGATATAAAAACTGCCAGATATCTTCACTATTGCGTGGGTCTTTGCCAATAAGATTTGGGATTATATAATCTCTTAGATAACTGGCTGGTAATGTCTCGCGATTATTCAATGTAGCATCGCCAAGCCCATAGATACCTTGGTCAGTGTAAATTTTTAACGTTACATAATTTTTTCCAGGTCCGCCAACAAAGACCTTCGCACCTGTGATTTTCATAATCCGCCTATCATCTATTATTTTCTTTGCGCCACACCTCAAAAGCCAAGCGGTTTTCCTCTAAGGTACAGGGATATAGACCGATAATAGTCTTCCCCTCTCGCACCTGTTCATGGACAAAATCTTCAAAAACCGTCATCTCATGCGCTTCTTGTGCAATCTCATCGACAAGCGCAGCAGGCAGAATAATCACACTATCTTGATCGCCCACCACATAATCTCCGGGAAAAACAGCTACGTCACCACATCCAATAGGCACATTTATATCAAAGGCTTCATGAAGCGTCAGATTTGTCGGGCTAGAGGGGCGATGATGATAAGCAGGCATATCAAGCTGGGCTATTTTGTCTGAATCACGAAAGCCACCATCAGTTACAACACCAGCTCCACCCCGCATCATAAGACGCGTTATCAAAATATCGCCCGCAGAGGCGGCCCTAGCGTCTTTGCGGCTATCCATAACCAGCACATGGCCTTCTGGACATTGCTCTATGGCTTGTCTTTGAGGATGATCTGGGTTCTTAAATTCAGCAAGGGTGTTACGATCTTCTCGCGCAGGAATATAACGCAATGTAAAAGCTGGCCCGACCATGTTCTGCTGATTTGACATTGGCGGTAAATTGTGGTCCGCCCTGACTGGTCTAACATTTTGAATGGTTTGGTTACGCAAACCGCGTTTAAAAAGCGCTGTTGCTAAAGTCGCTACTGAGACTGTTTTCAAAATATCAATTGAAACGTTTTTCACGTCACTTGTCATATCATAAATCTCTTTAACACGGGCGTTAATCATCTTTCAGCTTATTGATTATTGTGCCCTTCATCAAGCCAATTCGGCAGAGCATTGGACGCGAAACAATCTTGTTCCTTCGAGCCAGCTAAATTTGCTTTTTATATGTGAATTCTCTATAATTAGGAACTCAGAAAACACTACAGCGATTACATAAAAATTACTAATTTCAATAGTTTAAAATGAATAATTGATGTCTTTACTTTATAAAAAAATAGCCACTTTCTTTTTAGAATTAGGCCAGCCTTATCAATTGTCTGATACGCCGCCTTCTCGTGAAATATGGCCTTACATGAAATCTCATTTAAAGCCGCTGCGCGCCATTATTATTGGCAGTGTCATCTGCACGATTTTAGCTGCCTCGATAGAAGTTTGGCTCATTCAATATGCGGGACAGATCATTGATTTGTTAACAGAGCATTCACCCCAAGAGATATGGCAAAAAGAAGGGCTTAATTTTGCAATTGCAGCGGCTATCATCATGTTTTTACGCCCCTTGCTGCATTTTCTCGTTATGGCAATGAATGATATTGCGTTTCAGTGTAATTCAGCAACGCTTGTTAGATGGCGCGCTTATGATCATTTATCACGTCAATCTGTTGGTTGGTTTCAAGAAGATCTAAGCGGTCGTACCTCTGGCCGGCTTGTAGATATTGGCAATCACGTATCAGATTCCATTCATGTCGTATTGAATGTGGTAGCTTTTGGTTTTGTCTATTTGATTGGGGTTATATTGCTGCTATCACAAACGAATATCTGGCTTATTGTGCCTTTGTTAATTTGGCTTGGTCTTTATATCGCTGTTGTGATTTTCGTGGTGCCACGCATGATAAATACATGGCATGATTTCACCTCTGCTAAGTCAGCATTACTTGGCACAGTTGTTGATAATTTTTCGAACTTTGACACGATAAAGCTTTTTGCGCCGCGTGATTACATTATGAATGAACAGCGCATGAGACTGGAAGACACCAGACAAACATTATTCGCTGCGCGCAAATTAGGTATTGGCACCCATACAATATTGATAGCTCTCGAGGCCGTTATATTGGTTGGATTTATTGGCTATGGCATTTGGTTGTGGTCAATGGAGGCGGTAACAATTGGCCTGGTATCTTCGACGATTGCCTTATCCTTGCGTATTACCACAATTGCTGATTGGATTTTTGATTCATGCCGTTGGACCTTTATGCGCGTAGGGTCTTTGCGTGAGGCATTACGCACGATTGGCCAGCCTATAACCATTCCGCAAAAAGATGATGCCCCAGTCCTTAGAGTTAATAAGGGCGATATCACAATCACTGATTTATCTCATCATTATGGTGTTCAAAAAGGTGGGTTAGATGGCGTGTCTTTGACAATTAAAGCAGGAGAAAAAATAGGCGTAGTTGGTCGCTCTGGTGCAGGTAAATCAACACTTGTTAATTTACTCCTACGGTTTTTTGCAGCCGAAAACGGCACCATCAAAATTGACAATCAAGATATCAGTATTGTCGATCAAAATAGCCTTCATCAAGCCATAGGCATGGTGGCACAACAAGCTGCCCTGCTAAATCGTTCTGTACGCGACAATATCCTACTTGGCTTTCAGGATGTCAGCGAAGATGAATTAATAGCTGTTGCCAAAAAGGCACAAGCACATGATTTCATTATGGCATTGGAGGATTCTAAGGGACGAAAAGGCTATAATGCGCATGTAGGAGAGCGCGGCATTAAATTATCCGGCGGTCAGCGTCAGAGAATTGCCTTGGCACGGGTCTTTTTAAAAAATGCCCCTATCCTAATTCTTGATGAAGCGACATCTGCTCTTGATAGTGAGTTGGAATCAGCCATTCAAGAAAGCTTGAATGAAATCATGAAAGAAAAGACCGTCATTGCGATTGCGCATCGTCTTTCAACCATTGTTAAAATGGATAGGATTATTGTTCTTGAAGATGGCAAAATTGTAGAGCAAGGCACACATGATAAATTACTGAAAGCTGGCGGGCTTTATGCGAAATTCTGGGAACGCCAATCAGGCGGATTTATCAAAACCAGTTGATGCTACTATCATGTCTGGGTTGTGTACCTTAACCTTTAACCTTGCTCAGTGCATGGCCATGGTCCGCGCTAAACAAATTGATGGGCATTGCTTTTTTCCAGTAAAAAGTAATGTTCCATACACCCATAAGCCTCGTACCTATTCCAAGAAGTCATCTCGTCTTGGTGTGAAGCAATCAATTAGTGTGCCAGGCTCAAGACAGACACAGCCATGTGTCAGTTCAGAAGGAATAACAAAACTATCACCTGGTCCTACTTCACGTTCTTCATCGCCAAGTGTGAAAAGAAACCGACCACTTTCAACATAAGTCGATTGAATATGGGGGTGATTATGCAATGCACCAATCGCACCTTCCTTGGTAAAGCGGAATGCGACTACCATTAAATCACTATGATCCGAAAGTACTTGCCGAGAAACATTCTCACCTGTTGATACTATTGGAAAATCAGACATGGGTTATCCTTTCTATTTAGCTTAAGAAAACAGCATGCCGCCGTTAATATCAATGTTTGTACCAGTTAAAAAGGCTGAATCATCACAGGAAAGGAACATAATGAGATTGGCTGCATCATCTGTTGTGCCTTGACGTTTCACTGGCGCAGCAGCTTCAAAACCTTTCCGCGCTGCATCAGGTGTATGCACATTATGGAAATCTGTATCAATCATACCCGCACAAAGGGCATTTACACGAATATCAGGCCCAAGCTCTTTGGCAAGACCACGTGTCATAGTCATCACAGCCCCTTTTGAGGTCGCATAAGGCACAGCGCCTGGGCCGCCGCCATCGCGTCCGGCTTGACTTGCCATATTGACAATCGTGCCGCTTTTCATGTGCTGGAGAACAGCGTTCGTCACTAAAAAGATGCTTGTTAAGTTCAAATCCATAACAGTTTGCCAATGCGCTAAATCCATCTCAGCAATTTTTTTACGAGATACAAGGCCACCTGAATTATTCACAAGCACATCAATTGAACCAAAATTGTCCATTGCTGTATTTACGAGTTTTTGTACGTCTTCTTGCTTGTTCAAATCACCTTGCACAGCGATGGCTTTGCCGCCAACAGCTTCAATATCAGCGATTGTTTGCTCTGCGCCTGCAGCACTTTGAAAATAATTAAAGACAATATTTGCCCCCTCTGATGCGAGCTTAACAGCGGCCGCACGACCGATATCGCGACCTGCGCCAGTCACAATGGCTGTTTTACCTTGTAGTTTTATTGTCTTTACCTCTTTAATTTTATCTTAGTATGTTGGTTATTCATCTTAAATATTTGTGCCAGCTAATTTCTTAACCACCACTTTGAATGTGTTTTCCTCAGCGTCTGTAAAATACAGATCAGCGTCATAGCCTTGATCATCTACAAAATGAAAAATACGCTTGGGATCAGCCTTTGGATAAGGCACAAGCAAAGTCACAATCCGGTGCCGTTCAGCCTTTTGGAATTTTGCAGTCAAACAAGTACTGACAGGCAGACCTTCAATTTCATGCATATCAACATCTGCAAAGCTGGTATCTG
>WTHW01000087.1 GCA_011526395.1 Alphaproteobacteria bacterium | reverse complement strand
TATAACATGCCGCTTTATCCCATTTAGAAAGAGTGGCTGTCAAAACATATAGGGTTATTTTTCCATTTATCTGTCCTCAGGGAAGGCTTTGCCGTTTGAATGGAGTATTCTTCTGATGTGAAAATAGGCCGGTTTTGGACGTTCCATATTGGGACTGTTGGGCTAAGTATGGAGCATGTGCCAAAATTGAAAACGCTAAGGCTGCTAGAGTGCCATACTGAGACTATAAGGGTAGTCATAAGTGATGCGCCACAGATCGGGGAGGGCGGTTATCAAAGTGCCCTTAAAGCTGTTACTGACGACCAATAGCATAACCGCCAATTTGGATATAAAGAGAATATTAATGCAAATATAAAGCGGCTACGCAAATCGCTTCGCACTAATCAGAGATTTGTAATAACGCGTTAAAATTGGTCTCTTTAAATTAATACGCACATGCAGATCAACCCAAACTAACGTGGCGGAGTTGTATCTCGATTTGGCGTCGTAAAAAACAAGCCGTTATGTGCTAATTTCCACATTGGTATTGCAGCCCATAAACAGTAACGGTCAATTGCGGGTAATGTTTGCTATTTAACCAGCTCGAAAGACTTGCAGAATGTGATGGGGGATATGGCGGAGAGGGAGGGATTCGAACCCTCGAAGGGCTTTCACCCTTGCCGGTTTTCAAGACCGGTGCATTCAACCGCTCTGCCACCTCTCCGTAACCAAAAACCCTAGGTTTTCCAGCGTATTAAAGCATGATTCTGACAAGGTCAACAAGAAAATGAAAAAAGATGTGCGTCAAATTTCTAAGATTTCTAAACGGTAACAAACACAGAAGTGGACTCAGGTGAAACAGGGTAAAAATAAATTACTTAGTATCTATTTATTGGCGTTTTGACTGGTGCGTACCATTACTGGAAGTGGCCGCGATCTGCACAGGCCGCTCCTATAACAAAATCAACATATGATTTTTCATCATCACTGAACCATCGATCTTTGTCTGGATATGTCATTGCATTCTTAGGCTTAGTCACCGGATTTACCAGATAGCTAGAACTCAGATATGGCACACATAAATGCAACTAGCATACACTTTTTCGCTGTTTGAGATTTAGCAACAGCATTAATAATGTTAGCTGCAAATTTACAGCGTCTCCCTCAAGAAAAGGAAAATTAGGCGACACGTGCAGTTAGCCACTTACCAGAATAAAGACGCTTATGAAACGGGATGAATTTGACAATTTCCTCAAGTAATAAAATCGATAAGACGTAAAAAGCGGAAAGCTCAAAATAAAAAATGGCTAATGCTATAAGTGGCAGCCTGAAAAGCCATTGAGACCACAAAAACAAATTCATCACATAAATCGTATCACCGCTTGCGCGCAAGGTGTTGCCGCAAATAGCATTTGTGCTTCTGATAAAAGGTAGGAAGATCAAAATAGGCACAAAGCTTACCAATATGGATGTGGTCTCATCACTTAGACTGCTGTAAATATAAGGCGAACTGATACATAAAATCGTATATAAGCAAGCCACTACCAATGCAGCAATAAAGACACCACGCCATGCTGTGCTTAAGAACTGCTTAAGTGTCTCAGGAGATGCGCGCCGGCCCAATAATTGGGCAACAATTATACCTGTTGCTTGCGACCATTGCATAGCAATTGTGCCAGCTACCATAATCCACGGCATGACGATGGTCATGGCCGCAAATTCATTCAACGTCATCTTTGCATATAGCAACTCAGCAACCCTGCCTGAAAAGGTCGCGCTCATAAATGTCATCGCGATTGGCATAGAAAATAGAAATTGTTGTAAAGCTGTTAGGCGAAAACTAAAAGCAGGGGCAAAGTCTGACTGTAAAATTAGTTTGTTAGACCGATAAAGCGTCACAATTAAGAAAATTAATTGCACAATAACGCCTAGTACAGAGCCTAGAGCAGCGCCAACAACGCCATAGGAGGGAAGCCCAAAATAACCATGAATAAGAATGATACTGCTGATGATATTCACGGGCACTGACAAGCAATAGCTGAAGAGCGGCACTTTGGTTTGTCCACAACCATTAAAATAGCTTGAAAGACACTGGCCTATTGATTCCCCCAAGATAAAAAAGAAGAAGACTGACAAATAATTTATCGCGTAAGTCGTAATAATCGGGTCTGGTGAGAGCAACGCAAGAATGAGGGCGTCGAATAATATTATAAGGCTGACAAATAAAACGCCTACAGATAGGCTGATAAGCAATCCTGAAAAAAGAACAGATTTGAGCGCGGTTTTATCATCTCGTCCCATAGTCTGAGCTGTTTTGATCTGCATTGCATGTGAAAAGGCTAGAATTGCCCCGAGCGGAAACCCGGCTATAGCCGCTGCTAATCCTAGTGATGCAAGCTGAAACTCACCAAGTGATGAGACTAGCCAGCCATCTATCACCACCGCGCCATGTAATAGCACCGCCTTTAATGCCATGGGCCAAGCTAATTTAAGCACAGTGCCTACATGTGGTGATGATGTTTGCTGGGATAAGGAGGCGTTTTTAGGCGACATCAGCGCCAACCTGTACCATGTGCCCCAATAATTTTTACGCACCCGCCCGATTTAACCGTCAAAATAATTCGCATTCTTCTCATAAATATGAGTG
>WTHW01000147.1 GCA_011526395.1 Alphaproteobacteria bacterium | reverse complement strand
ACAGCATCAATATAGAGTTTTTGGGGGTATATACTACCCCAATACTGCATTTGCTCAGCGACGATATTATCGAGATCGCTTCGTTTTTCCCGCGGTATAAAGAGCGCCTGTTCATGATGTGCTTCGCGTTTATATAATGATGCTTTGCGTGCGCCTGGCCTCTCAAACAAATCTTGGAATTTGCCCGGCACAAATGGTTTTAATATAGCATGCAAGGGAGATAGGGCTTGCGCCCATAAAGATGCTTTATAGATACGAGACATACCATTATAGCCATAAAATAACTCATCAGCACCATTGCCTGATAACAGAACTTTGATGCCATCTTGCTTGGCTATCGCACTTATTTTTCTGCTGTAGCTGAGTGGCAATAGCATGATTGGCTCGCCATATGTCTTTATAATGTCATGCAATCCATCCCAATGCTCATCGGGGTGAAAAAACACTTCGGTATGTATCGTGCCAAGCTTTTTTGCCATGATGCGCGCACGCTGGATGTCATCATCTTGTTCATCTGCGCCAATAACATAACTATGCATTTTTGCCTGAGAGCGCGCTGCTATGGCAGCTATAGCAGTGCTATCAACGCCGCCTGATAACAACACACCAACCGGCACATCAGATACCATCCGCCTTTCAACAGATGTTTCAAGCAATTTCAAAAGCGCATCAGACGAGATATCACCATCATAATTTTCAGCAATGTGCCAATAGCGCCATTGCTCTATGATTTTACCATCTTGGACTGTCATAGCGTGACCAGCTGGCAACCTGAAGATACCGTCATAGGCGGTATAAGGGTCTGGGATATGACGCATATTTCTTGCAAAAATAGAGGCGATGGCATGTGGGTTAATACGCGGTTTATGAGGCATCATTTGCAAAATAGCTGGCAATTCAGATGCGAATAAGAAGCTGTTATTATGGAAGCTATAGATAAATGGTTTTTTCCCCAACGGGTCGCGCGCAATCAGAGATATGTTCTGTTTTTTATCAAACAGCACGAAAGAAAACATACCACGCAGCTTATTTAGCATGGCATGGCCCCATTGCCGATAAGCCTCTATAAGAACCTCCGTATCGCTGTTTGTCGTAAAATGAGACCCTAACGCTTTTAAGTCTTTTTTGAGTTCGGCATAGTTATATATTTCGCCATTATAACAAATAACAAAGCGCCCATCAGCAGATTGAAGGGGCTGGTTGGCATCCACGTTCAAATCAATGATGGATAATCTTGTATGCCCAAAACCGATATTTTGGCTGTCATGAAACCAGTAGCCTGTATGATCTGGCCCGCGATGCTGCATTTTTTTACATGCCCGCTTCAGACCCTCAGATAGAAAGTCACTCGCTTGGTTTGACGCTATATATCCTGCTAATCCACACATAATTATCTTTTTTTAAGACTCTCTATATTCATCTTCACAACAACGATGCACCTGAAGGTTTGTCACATCATACCTTTATCTACACTGAACAAGCAATCTGCAATCGCTGATACAAAACAGTGGAAAGCCCTTTGAAATTAGGGCTATTGTGAGAGTGAGACTCTGGTTGAATTGACAAAAGTATCGTGAGCTGTTTTATGCAATCTGAAGATAAGATATTTGATTTTATCATCATAGGTGCTGGCATTGCGGGTGCATCTGTTGCAGATTATCTTGCGCCTGAGGCTGAGATTTGTGTGGTGGAGGCAGAAAGCCAAGCAGGATATCATGCAACAGGGCGGTCGGCGGCGATGTATGTACCAGCCTATGGGCCGCCAGCTATCCGCAAGCTGACGAGAGCGTCAGGTGATTTTTTCCATAACCCGCCAGAAGGTTTTTCAGATACAAGCCTGTTATCGCCTCGCGATATTTTATTGGTGGGCACAAAAGAGCAATCAGGCTCATTTGATGACTTTAAGAAAACAATCAAATCAGCCAGCAATATGGTGCCGATTTCAGCCAATGGCTTGCAAGATTATCAGCCGCTATTAAGAGACGGGTATGGTGCGCAAGGCCTTCTTGATCCAACGGGCAGTGATATTGATGTTGATGCGCTTCATCGCGGTTTTTTAAGACAAGCCACACAAAATGGGGCTGAGGTAAAAACAAATCATATCATCACCTCTATGATGTATCAAAATGGTGTGTGGCATCTCAATCACAAACAAGGCGTTATCAAGGCAAAAGCGATTATCAATGCAGCTGGTGCGTGGGCTGAGGAGATTGGCCGCATGGCTGGAGCGGAGCATATTTCACTGACGCCGAAGCGGAGAACAGCTTTAATAATATCTGCTGACCCGTCACTTGATCTTCTAAATATGCCAATGACGATTGATATTGATGAAGCCTTTTATCTGAAGCCTGAGGCGGGGCAGATTTTGATATCGCCTGCCAATGAAGACCCGATGGCGCCATGTGATGCGCAAGCTGATGAGATGGATATCGCCATTTGCATTGACCGCATCGAACGCGCATTCAACCTTAATATTCGGCGAATAGAATCAAAATGGGCAGGGCTTAGAAGCTTTGTGCCTGATAAGGAGCCTGTTGTCGGTTATTCTGAGATGGCAGAGGGGTTTTTCTGGCTAGCCGGACAAGGTGGGTATGGTATTCAAACAAGTCCAGCAATGGGCCGGATGGCAGCTGCGCTTGCGCTTGGTAGGGAGATACCAGATGATATTCAGCAACAAGGCCTAGCAGAAGATAGTTTACTTTCGGCGCGGCTACAGCGTTAGGTTTGATAGTCTTGTTAATGGCACGCTTTGCCTAGAGCTTTCAGACGCCAATAATTATAAGGGAGCGGCGTGATAAAGCCTGCAAATAACATGAAGGGTATGACCCACCATGTTAACATCGCGCCGCCTGTTAGCATCACATCAGTCACATTCATCGCTAGCTCCATTGAAATCATGGAGATAAGTGACATGCCGATAGCTGTCTTGAAAGCAGCTGTGAGCGCCATCTGTCGCCATAATATAATTGTCTCTAGGATGATAGATGTGATGAGGCCATTCATAATCGCCAAAGACATGATCGCAATGACAGGCCAGTCAATATTGTAATATTGAAAATAGGCAATGGTGCCAAAATCACCGATGGAACAGCCAACAAGGCACCACATAGTATTGTAAGATGCGGTACGCCATGTGTGGCGGCATTTCCAGCTTATTTGTCTGATAGATGAAAATGCGCTCATGAAGAATTAGTTTCGCCCAAAATTTTATTCAGGAATAATATAACATGAGAGGAAGCTTCTTGCGATGCTTGTTTGTTATATTGAGCGCGGTGATCACAGTTAAAGCCGTGACCAGCATCATAAATATAATGGTCATGATGAGGCTGTGCGGCAATAAAGTCATGCACCCCATCCATTGGGATGGTGGCATCTTGTTCACCGAAATGTGTCTGAACAGGGCATTTGGCTTGTTTATCCTTATGGCTTGGCAACTCGCCGCCATAATAGGATATGGCGCCAGCAAGCCCATCATGGGCGCATGCCATATGCCAAGCAAGTGAGCCACCCCAACAATAACCAATCACAATTTTTGGAAGGGTCTGTGGAAATAGCGCAAGGCTATAGCTGATATCAGAGATGGCAAAATCTTGAACCTTATTTTTATAAGAGCGCCCTTTTTCCTTGCCCTCATCATCATAGGCAAGCGAGATACCTGTCTCTGCCCTGTCAAATAAGCAAGGCGCGAGGACGTGGAAACCTTGTGAGGCGTAATGATCGCAAACCTCTTGGATATGTTTATTAACGCCAAATATTTCCTGCAAAATCACAATGCCTGCTTTTGCAGGGCCTGTTGGTTTAGCCTCATAAAGGCTTAACACAAACCCATCTTTGGTTTTCATGTTGATAAAGTCTGCCATTATCTTGTGACCTTGTTATAGAGGTAGCCCGACATAATTTTCAGCAAGCGTCTGGCGCCCTGCTTCAGATGAGGTGATATAGGCAAGTTCTGCCTCTTTCATGCGTTGTTCAAACGGATCATCATTAAATCTGTGAGTAAGATTGGTGAGATACCAGCTAAAGCGTTCTGTTTTCCAAACACGTTGCAAAGCTTGATAAGAATAATGATCAAGCGCGCTATCATCATGATCAGCAAAATAAGATTTCATCGCATGATAAAGATAATGAATATCAGAAAAGGCAAGATTAAGACCTTTTGCCCCTGTTGGCGGGACCACATGGGCGGCATCACCTGCGAGTAGTAATCGGCCAAATCGCAACGGCTCTGCGACGAAACTACGTAAAGGGGCAATGGATTTTTCAAGTGACGGCCCTGTGATAATCTCGTCTGCAAGCTGTGATGGCAGGCGACGCTTTAGCTCGTCCCAAAAGGCATCATCACTCCAATTTTCAACCTTATCATCAAGATCGCATTGAATATAATAGCGCGAGCGTGTCATGGAACGCATGGAACAAAGCGCAAACCCCCTTGGCGCATTCGCATAGACAACTTCATTTGCCACAGGCGGTGTATCTGAGAGAACGCCAAGCCAGCCAAAGGGATAGATTTTTTCAAAAGCTGTAATAGCTGATTTAGGTATGCTTGCGCGGCTGACGCCGTGATAGCCATCGCATCCTGCTATCAAATCACAAGAGATTGTGACGGTGCTGCCATCTTGTTCATAGCTAACGGTCGGATTGGATGTGTCAAAATCACTGATTGAAACATTTTCAGCGCTATAGATTGTGGGACTGCCATTCTTCATACGAAGATCATATAAATCCTTTGTGACCTCTGTTTGGCCATAGGCAGTGACGACTTTACCGCCTGTGGATGCGCCAAGAGCAATATTTTCAAGCTCCTGTCCAAAGGCAATATTCACGCCATGATGCGCGATGCCTTCTTGTGCAAGGCGCGCGCCAGCACCGGCATAATGCAACATATCCACTGTTGTCTGCTCAAGGATACCAGCACGAATGCGCGCAAGGACATAGTCTTTTGTCTGACGCTCAAGGATGATATTATCAATCCCTGCATTATCAAGAAGACAGCCAAGAAGTAAGCCAGCTGGCCCTGCTCCTATAATGACAACTTGTTGGCGCATGATATGTTCCTCAGACCTTTAGACGGCTAAAAACACGCTTGGTATTCTCTTCAAAGATTGCCTTTTTGGCTTCATCATCTAGCGCCTTATTCGCATCAATATAGCGTTTGGTATCATCATAATGATGACCAGAACGAGGATCGATGCCGCGCACCGCACCAATCATTTCAGAAGCAAATAAGATATTTTTGGTCGGGATAACATCAAGCAGTAAGTCAATGCCGTCTTGATGATACACACATGTATCAAAGTAAATGTTATTTAAAACACGTTCATCTAGATCGCCTAGCCCTTTATCTTGTGCGATGCCGCGAAAACGACCCCAATGATAAGGCACAGCGCCGCCGCCATGAGGGATGATGATTTTCAATTCTGGGAAGTCAACAAACACATCAGAGAACATTAATTGCACAAAGGCCGTTGTATCAGCACCAAGATAGTAGCTGGAAGTTGTATCAAGTGAGTGATGACATGCACCAGATACATGGATCATGGCTGGCACATCCAGCTCGACCATTTTTTCATAAAATGGATACCAATATTTATCACCAAGACGCGCATCCTTCCAGAAGCCACCTGATGGATCTGGGTTTAGATTACATCCAATGAAGCCCATTTCATTCACACAACGTGATAGCTCTGCAATGCTTGTCTCAATGCCTGTCTCAGGGCTTTGAGGCAGCTGGCAGACAGGTACAAAATTTTCAGGGAATAAATCACAGACACGCTTAATCAAATCATTTTGATGTTCTGTCCATGCTTGTGATGTGCTGGCATTGCCAACATGATGTCCCATCCAGCTTGCCCGCGGCGAGAAGATGGTGATATCTGTCCCGCGTTCTTGCTGCATTTTTAGCTGGTTATTGGCAATCGAGTCTCTGATTTCATCATCAGATACGGCCATTGTGCCCTTTTCAAAGATATGATTAGGGTTTGTTTTTAGGATCTCTTTTTGAGCATTACGATACGCCTCAACAGGTGGCGGGGTTGTTGTGTAATGGCCGTGACAATCAATAATCATTTAATCCTCCTGCCGGCAATCAATACCGTTAAATGAGCCTAGCTCATCAAGCGTGTCGACATATTCGAATCCTGCTTCAGCCAATCTGGGGCGCATATTATAAATATCTAAGCCTAGCTCACCTTTGGCAAGCTTTTCACGTTTGGCATCTTCATTATCAAAACGTGCTTGTGCTTTGGTGCGAATATCAGCTGCCTCTTTACGCGCGACCACGCATACACCATCATCATCTGCAACAATCACATCACCGGGAAAGATAAGCTGGCCAGCACATATAACAGGCACATTCACAGCACCAAGTGTGTTTTTGACAGTCCCTTTTGATGAGATAGCCCTCGACCAAACAGGGAAATTCATTTCTTGCAAATCAGCAATATCGCGCACACCAGCGTCAATGATAAGACCCTTTACACCTCTGGCTTGGGCAGAGGTTGCAAGTAGGTCACCGAAAAAACCATCTGTGTTGTCAGTGGTGCAAGCCACAACAAGAATATCACCTGGTTGGCATAGTTCGATGGCAACATGCACCATCCAATTATCACCTGGCTGTGCCATTATGGTGACAGCTGTACCGCCCATTTTTGCCCCCGGATAGATGGGACGCATATAGGGCTTTAGCAGACCGGTTCTGCCTTGTGCTTCATGCACAGTTGACGCACCAAGCTTGCCCAGCGCGCTTGCGATATCTGCATTCGCTCTTTTTATGTTTTTGACCGCGACAGTTTTCATAAGTCCGCCCCTTTTTTATATTACTCAAATCCGTATAGACGAGCAGGGTTATCAACGAGAATTTTCTTTTGTAAGGCTTCATCACGCGCCAATAATGGCACAAGGTCAAGCAAATCGCCGTCATTTGGCATGAATGTCTTGATATTAGGATGCGGCCAGTCAGTACCCCATAGGACGCGGTCTGGCGCAATTTCAACGAGCTCTTGTGCGTAAGGGACAGCATCGTAGAAAGGCGGGCCTGCCGCAGAAATGCGCTCTGATCCACAGATTTTCACCCACCAATTATCACGGCTTACAAATTGTTTTAAAATTGAGAATGCTTCTTGATGGACGCCGTTTGATGTTGGCACACGCCCCATATGGTCAACAATGATATCCATATCAAATTCTAGGAAGAAGTCCTGAAATTTGATGATATCTTCGGCATTCACATGAATGACAAGGTGCCAGCCAAGTGGCTTTACCCGCGCTAGCACGCGGCGCATCATATCAAGGTCAGGTGTGCCACCTAAATGAGTGACAAAATTAAAGCGGATACCGCGCACACCGCCTGCATCTAAATCAGCAAATTCTTCGTCAGTAAAGCTGTCATTTGCGATACAAACACCGCGATAATTATCAGGATTAGAGGCAATCGCATCCATCATGGCACGGTTATCAGGACCATGACAGCTTGCCTGTACAATCACAGCACGATCAATGCCGAGATGTTTATGCAAGGCGGCTAGTTTTTCCTTTGGTCCATCTGGTGGATGGTAGGTTGATTTGGGATGATAAGGAAAGACCTCATGAGGGCCGAAGACATGGCAATGAGCATCACATGCACCAGCCGGTGCCTTAAACTTTGGTGTTTTTGTGTCTGGGTCAGGCGGCATGCAACTTTTCATGCCTGTTAGCGGATGTGTGTATTCAGTCATCATCTATCCTTTTTTATGACAGCTCATGGGGCCATATATGGGTGGGGATATAGGCCTGACCGCGCGCCAATAAACGCGTCGTGCGAAGCAAGCCTGCCCCGATAATCTCACCATCTTGATAATCTAGCCTGACATCGAAAACGCCAGAGGGATGTTCGATTGTCATATCTTTTTGATTGCCATCTGGCACAGTTGCCATATCGCTGATAGCACTGCCAGCTATACCAGCCGCAGTGGCAGCAGATACCGCGCCAAGAACGCCAATGGCCTTGTGACATGATTTGGGAATAAAGGTTCTTGTGTTAAAACTGCCGCCATTTTTTGGCTTTGAGACCAAACACATTTTCGGCACAGCTTTGTTTGATACATCGCCCAGCCCCATATCGTGACCAACTTGTAGTCTGATAGATTCAAGGCGCGCTTTTAGATCCTCATTTGCGTTTAACACATCTGGCGCCTCATCACCTGTGATGCCAAAATCATCTGCCCGAAGCACGACAACGGGCATACCATTATCAATGGCGGTGACGGTAATACCATCATAGCTATCTGTGATATTGCCTGTTGGCAGTAAGGCACCGCATGCAGAGCCTGCCAAATCTTTATAAAAGCACATGACAGGGGCAGAGCTACCCAAAACGCCATCAATCTTGGCATCCCCATCATAGACAGGCATCCCATTCGCAACAGGGAATTCAAGGTCACAGCGATTGCCACTATTGGTCATAAAAATACCAATGCGCGCTGTGTCTTCAGTTGTCTTCACAAGTCCTTCTTCAACAGCAAAGGCACCAACGGCAGATAGAAGATTGCCGCAATTTGGTGTATCATCAAGACGATCTTCACCAACGATTGCCTGAATAAAGGTATAGTCAATGTCGCTGTCAGCTTTAGTTGACGGGGCAATGATGGCGATTTTTGACGTGAGTGGGTCAGCGCCGCCTAGCCCATCAATTTGCCTCACATCACCATAAGCGCCCATGATCCATTTTAAGACCTCGTCGCGCAAACTGGTTTCCTGCGGCAAGTCTTGTTCATGGAAATAGAGACCCTTAGAGCTACCCCCTCTGAATTGCAAAAAAGGAATGGCGCGTTGGTTCGTCATCTGTTTAATCAGTCAATTTCTGTTCAATTTCATACATGACGCGCATGGCTGGCAAAC
>WTHW01000118.1 GCA_011526395.1 Alphaproteobacteria bacterium | reverse complement strand
GTGATGAGGCTGTGTTCACAGAAATTAGGGCTAGAAAAGATAGGTTCTAAAAGAAGATTATTTACCAGCATCCAGATAGTATCTTGCATCACGTGCCAACAGGTCATCCGGAACGGCCAGAGCGCATAGCGGCTATCACACAAATGCTGGCTCAAGATTTCGCGCACGAGACAACAAAAATAGCACCTGAAGCAACAGATAACCAGCTAGCGCTGGTTCATGATGATGAGTACCTTCAGAAATTATTCGCCGCATCACCTCGCGAGGGATTGCTTGGCATTGATGGTGATACTTATTTGTCTCCCAAGACGCTTGAGATAGCCAAAAGAGGGGCAGGGGCTGCCTGCGCGGCTGTGGATGATGTTATGATGAATGCGGGTGAGAGTGCTTTCGTTGCCATGCGCCCACCTGGTCATCATGCTGAGCCAGATAAGGCTATGGGATTCTGCTTTTTCTCAAATGCCGCCATAGCAGCGCGCCATGCACAACATCAATATGGCATTGATAAAGTGGCGGTTCTTGATTTTGATGTGCATCACGGCAATGGGACACAAGCTTGTTTTTGGCACAGGTCAGATTGTCTATACGCCTCAACACATGAGATGCCACTATTTCCCGGCTCAGGTCATACAGATGAGGTGGGTAAGGGAAGCATCTTCAATCAGCCACTGCACTCTGGGATGGATGGTGATGATGTGATTGCAGCATGGAAGCCATTGCTTGCCTCTCTTGAAAAAGCTGGCCCAGAATTGATCATTATCTCAGCTGGTTTTGATGCACATCAAGATGATCCTCTTGCGAGTATCAACATGACGTCATCTGATTATTATGAGCTAACAGCTATGATTATATCGCTTGCGGATAAGACAGCGAATGGACGCGTTGTGTCATTGCTAGAAGGTGGTTACGACCTTGATGCACTTTCATCATCACTAAAACATCATTTGCTGGCTTTAAGTGGTAAGCCAGAGGACGTTTAAGACGCTAGAATTTGTATTTGTGAAGGCTCTCGCCTTTTACCTTTGCCACATTTCTGTCTACAAGCCAGATAGAGTTTAGCTGGCCGAGCGCCTTTTCAATTTCGATGAGGCTTTTATCAATTAGCACAAGGGTTTGGTCGATATTTTTATCACCAATGTTCTGATTTTTTTCTGTCAGTTCCCATGCCATATCAGTTAAATCACTGCGCAATTTAGTCAGTTTTTGGCTGCCATGTTTTCTAAGATTGCGGATAGCTTTTGCTTCTTTTGACATCATAACACCTTCACAAGAAAATCGAACGTCTCCACCTTATAGTTAAAGTCAGATAGGATAAAAACAAGTAATAACTAAATTTTTAATGCTTTTTGGGCGGCAACAATGGATGCGGCGGCCATCAGCGTGTTAATGGCAATGCATATCCAGAAAATTGATGCACCGCCAAGCGATATGATAATGCTTCCCGAAATAGCGCCAATGACCATATGCATGGCGCTACCAATACCGCTTGCGCTTCCTTTATGTTGGCCACTTCCCTGCAATGATATTGTGATGGCATTTGCAACAAGAATACCGTGACTAAATCCAATAAGTGACAGCAAGAATGACAATAAAGCTGGCGATAACATAGCTGAGGCATCTAAAGCCCAGATGATTGGTAGAACAATTAAGGTAATCCAAGAGCCGAATAACACCCATCCACCAAGAGATAGGCGAGGGCCATAAAATCTGTTCAGCAAGTTACCAAAGAAATAGCCAACAGACACCATAGCGTAGAAAAAGCCAAACTCTGCAACGCTCGCACCTAATCGTGCAAAATGATAGGGCATATAGCCATTCATGCTATAGAACATGCCAATTTGCATGCCAGCGCAAATGGAATAAAAACGCCACATTCGCGATGAAAGCACGGTCTTAAAAGCCGTGGTAAGAACGCCGATGGGAAGCGTTTTTAGAGGGTTTTTATTACTTTCTGCTATCAGGAAAAGGCTCTGCGCAAACACAATCGCAGATGCGAGCGCCATAATGGCAAGTGTTGCGCGCCATCCCATTTCAGAGACGATAATGCCGCCTATCCCAAGTGATAAAATCGGGACAATCGTCTGGAATGCTGTGACTGATGATAAGGCTCTGGCAGCTTCTTCAGGTGCGTGTAAATCATTGGCAATAATGCGCCCCATTGTCATCAATGATGCCGCGCTAAGACCTTGTACTGCCCGCGCAATGATAAGAATATTTGCGCTAGGCGCTAAATAGGCGACGACAGATGCTATAAAAAATAAAGTAGTGCCAATCAGTAAGACAGGTCGTCTGCCGAAACGGTCTGATAATAGTCCAACTAACAACAACCCCACTGCCATAGCAACAAGAAAGGCAGTGATAACAAGCTGTGCCTGATTATAGGAAATGGCAAATTCTTGTCTTAACGCTGGAACAGCCGGCGCAATCAGCGTCATGGCCATCGTTGGCAAAGAGACAATCGCGCCTAATAACAGATTAGAGGGGCGCCGGGAGGAAATCACAAAAGACGAAGATGCCATTATATAACTTTTTGCACGTGGATTTTGCACAACGGTTTATGCAGTGGGACAGATAGATATAACCTGCACATTATCACAACCAGATAATAGTTATCATCATTATTTTCATAAGTTCGAATGAAAGCGCCTCTTGAAGCCTGAAATCCGGCTTCTTATATGTCAAAGGTTAATCCAACAAGACACTCTAAGGAGAACCACTTATGTCACTACATCAATTTGAGGCAGATACTGGTAAAATTCTTGATATTGTAATTCACTCTTTATATTCCAATAAAGAAATTTTCTTGCGCGAGCTTGTTTCAAACAGCTCAGACGCTATCGACAAATTACGCTATCTGAGTGCGACAGATAAAAAACTGTCAGATTTAGCTGACAATTTTGCCATCACCATCAGCGTCAATAAAAAAGCAAAACAACTTGTGATATCTGATAATGGTATCGGCATGTCAGAAGAAGACTTAACACAAAGTCTTGGCACAATTGCGCGTTCTGGCACAAAATCATTTCTTGAGGCGATGAGCGCTGCCAAATCAGATGAAAAGAACAAAGATGTGTCTTTAATTGGTCAGTTTGGTGTTGGCTTCTACTCTGCCTTTATGGTGGCTGATAAAGTTGAATTATTGACCAAAAAAGCAGGCACAAATGACGCTTTCCTTTGGTCATCAGACGGTAAAACAGGTTATGAAATTGAAGCCTCTGAAAAGGCAGAACATGGCACAGTTATCACACTCCATCTAAAGAAAGATGCAAAAGACTATCTTGACCAGATGCGACTTGGCCATGTGATAAAAACTTACGCAGACCACATCAGCTATCCTGTCAACTTCCTAGATGGCGACGAGGTATCTCAACTTAATTCTGGCTCTGCTCTATGGACAAGATCGAAATCAGATATTTCACAAGATGAATATAATGCCTTTTTCTCAGATATGGGTGCTGGCTTTGGTGAGCCATTACTGACGTTGCATAATGTGTCTGAAGGCGCGGTGAATTTTACAAATCTGTTATGTATTCCGCAAATGCGCCCTTATGATTTGTTTGACCCTGCGCGAAAGCCAAAGGTAAAGCTCTACATCAATCGTGTCTTTATCACTGAAGATTGTGATGCCTTTATCCCTGCATGGCTTCGGTTTGTCAGAGGTGTGATTGATACCTCAGATATTGATCTCAATGTCAGCCGTGAATTGTTGCAACATAACAAAACCCTTGATCGTATCGGTAAGGCAATCGTGCGCCGTATCTTATCTGAATTGAAAAAGATGCATGACAAAAAGCCAGAAGACTATGATGCGCTATGGTCACAATTTGGCATTGTGTTGAAAGAGGGCATGTATGAAGATTCTGATAACCGCGAGAAACTTCTTGCTATCTCTCGCTTTGCGTCTAGCACACAAGAAGGCATGACAGGCTTAGCAGGCTATGTTGAGCGCATGAAAGACGGCCAAGATGCGATTTATTATTTGTCATCTGAATCACGCTCTCAAGCAGAATTAAGTCCTCATCTTGAAGGCTTCAAAGCACGTGGCCTAGAAGTGCTATATTTCACTGACCCTGTGGATGAATTCTGGCTACCGTTAATCGGCGAGTTTGAAGGCAAATCATTTGTGTCCATCACCAAAGGGCAGGTTGATATTGATCAATTTGCAAAGGAAACAGATAGCGAAGAGCCAACTGATACACCTGATGTAGAGGCGCTTCTATCATCAATGAAAGAAACGCTTGGTGCGGCGGTTGCGGATATACGTATATCCAAGACTCTCACCGATAGCCCTGCATGTCTTGTCGCTGATGAAGGTGGGATGGATCTACAGATGCAACGCCTTATGAAGGCTCATGACCCTAATTTTCAGGATCAGCCTCGCATTCTTGAGGTGAACCCAAATCATGATCTGGTAAAAAGCCTTAATAAACTTGTGCAAGATGGTGCTGAGCCTGAAGTCGTTAGTGACGCCTCATTCATGATGTTTGAACAATCACTTATCCTAGAGGGCAAGCCGCCACAAGATGTAGCGGCATTCAGCCAACGTATGACAAGATTGATGACACGCGGGCTAAAGCTCTAATCTGATTTTAATCTTGATTGACGATAATTATGCATGCGGCTCATCTGATTGTGGGCCGCATCTATCGTTGTAAGCGCTGCTTTCGTGATATTGGTGCCAGGACCAAATATCGCTGATACACCAGCCTCATACAAAAACTCATAATCCTTTTCAGGGATCACCCCGCCACAAATGACCATAATATCTTCTGCACCTTTTTGGCGCAGATTTTCAATCAGTTGCGGTATTAAGGTTTTATGACCAGCCGCCAGCGTAGATATGCCTATAATATGCGCGCCTTCTTTGATGGCTGACTCAGTGGCTTCTTCTGGTGTCTCAAATAGTTGCCCCACAACCACTTCCATGCCCATATCATGAAAGGCAGAGGCGATGACTTTTGCGCCTCTATCATGACCATCTTGTCCCAATTTCGCCATATAAAGGCGGGGCGCTTCATTTGTGATGCTCTTAAACTTCCCTAATGCTGTATCTATAGCACTAAAGATCTCATCATCGCCGAATTGGTCTTTATAGACGCCTGTGACAAGATTGCTTTTGGCTTCATAACGATCAAATACATTTGCTAGAACGCCAGAGACTTCACCGACGGTGGCTCTTGCACGCATAGCTTCTACAGCAAGTGCCAAAAGATTGCCTTCACCAGAAGCAGCGCCTGCTTCAAGCGCTGATAAAGTTTGTTTTACGGCGTCATCATCTCGTTTTGCTTTTATTTCTGTCAGTTGTGCAATTTGTTGTTCTCTGACAGCGCGATTATCAATTTCCAGCACATCAATGTCCGTTTTTTGATCTGGCTTGAACTTATTTACCCCAACAATAACCTGCGCGCCGCTATCAATATTTGCCTGTCTTTTCGCAGCTACTTTTTCAATCTCAGCCTTTGGGAAGCCAGATTGCACTGCTTTGGTCATCCCGCCCATAGCTTCGACCTGCTCAATCAGGGCATTGGCTTTTTCAATAAGCTCGCTTGTTAGATTTTCGACATAATATGACCCAGCTAGCGGATCAACAGTGTCTGTAATGCCGGCTTCATGCTGAAGTATAAGCTGGGTATTGCGCGCCACACGTGATGAGGCTGGTGTTGGTAAGGCAATGGCTTCATCAAATGAGTTTGTGTGCAATGATTGCGTGCCGCCCAATGTTGCGGCCAGTGCCTCAATAGTTGTGCGAATAATGTTATTATAGGGATCTTGCTCTTGCAATGAGGCACCTGATGTTTGGCAATGTGTGCGAAGCATCAAGGATTTTTCATTCTGTGGTGCAAATAATTTTGCCATCCACTGCGACCACAATGTTCTAGCGGCGCGTAACTTGGCAGCTTCCATGAAGAAATTCATGCCAATTGCAAAGAAAAATGATAAGCGCGGGGCAAAATCATCAACATCCATGCCGTTTCTGCAGGCTGTCCTGACATATTCAAGCCCGTCTGCAAGCGTAAACGCCAATTCCTGCACATTATTGGCGCCAGCCTCTTGCATGTGATAGCCAGAGATTGAAATAGAATTGAATTTTGGCATATGGCTCGCTGTGTAGCCGATGATATCAGAGACAATCCGCATTGATGGCTCAGGCGGATAGATATAAGTATTGCGCACCATAAATTCTTTCAAAATATCGTTTTGAATGGTGCCTGATAATTGAGACTTATCAACGCCTTGCTCTTCACCAGCTACGATAAAGCCAGCCAATATCGGCAAGACAGCGCCATTCATGGTCATTGAGACTGACATTTCATTCAAAGGTATTTGGTCGAATAATATTTTCATATCCTCGACACTATCAATGGCAACACCGGCCTTGCCCACATCACCCACAACACGTTCATGGTCAGAGTCATAACCACGATGCGTTGCTAAATCGAAAGCAACTGATAATCCCTTTTGTCCAGCTGCCAGCGCTTTGCGATAAAAGGCGTTTGATTCAGCCGCTGTTGAAAAGCCGGCATATTGGCGTATGGTCCATGGCCTGCCCACATACATAGACGCTTTTGGGCCGCGCGTGAAAGGCATTTGACCGGGATATGTGTCCAGATGCGCCGATGGTGCGATATCATCAGCGGTGTAAAGCGGTTTAATATCGATACCTTCTAGCGTTTGTTTTGTTGGTAACGCATTGGCTTCAGTTTCCGCTAGGCGCAATTCTTTGGCAAATTGTGACTGCCATTTCATTTTGGTTTCTTTATCAGACATAGACATTCCCTATACCGAACTGGTCCCATACCGCACTGATATGCCAAATTTTGTACATTATTTTGCCGAAAATTGACAGCCCATAACAGGTAATATTGCGCTTATCAGTCGTTTGGTGCCAGCTTGGGAAAATTCTGGTATTAAATATAGATTTAACTGGTTCTATTGTTGACAGCCTAGTTAAGGCATTTATATCGCACAAAATTATATTTTGCGTGATGTAGTCGCGTCATTTTATAGTAGCTATCCAGAATATACAGGGGAGGACGACCCATGAAAATGACAACAGAAGAAGCATTTGTAAAAGTACTGCAAATGCACGGAATTGAACATGCTTTTGGTATAATTGGTTCTGCCATGATGCCGATTTCAGATTTGTTCCCTCAAGCAGGTATCAAATTCTGGGATGCAGCGCATGAATGTAACGCTGGCATGATGGCTGATGGCTTCACAAGAGCGTCTGGCAAAATGTCTATGATGGTTGCGCAAAATGGTCCGGGTATCACAAACTTCGTGACACCGGTAAAGACAGCATACTGGAACCACACACCACTTCTTTTGGTAACACCGCAAGCTGCAAACAAGACAATCGGTCAAGGTGGCTTCCAAGAAGTTGAGCAAATGGCTTTGTTTAAAGACATGGTTGCTTATCAAGAAGAAGTTCGTGACGCGAGCCGTATTGCTGAAGTTTTGAACCGCGTGATTTTGCAAGCAAAGCGTGCATCTGCACCAGCACAAATCAACGTGCCTCGTGACTTCTGGACACAAGTTGTTGACATTGACTTGCCAGCGATTGTTGAATTTGAACGCCCGGGTGGCGGTGAAGATGCTCTTAGCCAAGCAGCTGAGTTGCTATCAAACGCGAAATTCCCAGTTCTATTGAATGGCGCTGGTGTTGTGATTGGCGGTGCTATCGAAGCCTCAATGAAGCTAGCTGAGCGTCTTGATGCACCTGTTTGCTGTGGTTATCAGCATAATGATGCCTTCCCAGGCTCACACCCGCTATTCGCAGGCCCATTGGGCTATAACGGTTCAAAAGCAGGCATGGAATTGATTGCAAAGGCTGACGTTGTGTTGGCATTGGGTACAAGATTGAACCCATTCTCAACATTGCCGGGCTATGGCATTGATTACTGGCCAAAAGATGCGAAGATCATTCAGGTTGATATCAACCCTGACCGTATCGGCCTTACAAAGCCTGTATCAGTTGGTATCGTTGGTGATGCAAAGAAAGTGGCAGATTCACTTCTAGAAAAGCTTGGTGCAAAAGCGGGTGATGCTGGACGTGCAGAGCGTAAAGCATTGATTGCACAAACAAAGTCATCATGGGCGCAAGAATTAACATCACTTGATCACGAAGATGATGATCCAGGCACAACATGGAACGAGCGTGCTCGTAACAGAGAGCCGGGCAAAATGTCACCTCGTATGGCATGGCGTGCGATCACATCAGCATTGCCAAAGGAAGCTATCATTTCTTCTGACATTGGTAACAACTGTGCGATTGGTAATGCCTATCCAACATTTGAAGCTGGCCGTAAATATCTAGCACCGGGTCTATTTGGTCCTTGTGGTTATGGTCTACCAGCTATCATGGGTGCAAAGATTGGTCGCCCAGATGTACCAGTTGTTGGTTTCGCAGGCGATGGCGCTTTCGGTATCTCAATGAACGAGATGACAGCCATTGGCCGTAAAGAGTGGCCGCCAATCACAATGATTATCTTCCGCAACTATCAGTGGGGCGCTGAAAAGCGTAATACAACATTGTGGTTTGATGATAACTTTGTTGGCACAGAGCTTGATACAGATGTGAAATATGCTGGCATTGCTGAAGCATGTGGCGTCAAAGGTGTTCAGGTATCATCAATGGCAGATCTAGAAGATGCGCTAAATGCCGCTGTTGATGCACAAATGAATGATGGTCAGACAACATTCATCGAAGTGCTATTGAACCAAGAGCTTGGTGAGCCATTCCGCCGTGATGCCATGAAGAAGCCTGTATCAGTTGCTGGCATCAGCGCTGATGATATGCGCCCACAGCAAGGTGCGTAAGCCATTAAAAACAAACATGTTTTAAATAACGCGTCCGACCTCTGTTCGGGCGCGTTTTATTTTGAAAAAGATACTGCATAATTT
>WTHW01000187.1 GCA_011526395.1 Alphaproteobacteria bacterium | reverse complement strand
ACCTAATGTAGAAAAGTATAAAATCAAGTTAGAACAGATCGAAGCAGACAAATGCACTCCTAATAGAATTGTCATTTGGTAAAGCGTTGCAATTACTCTATAGTATAGCCATGTCCGATTTACCGCCAGTCATCTCAAAACAATCTCACCTTGAAGACGCCCTAGCCATCATATCAAAAGCAACTGTATTTGCGATTGATACAGAGTTTTTGCGCGAGAAAACATATTACCCGCAATTATGTCTAATTCAGATTGCTGGTAATGGCATTGTGTTTGCAATTGACCCTTTGGCAAAGGATATCGATCTTTCAAAATTATGGGATTTGCTTGGTGATGAGAAAATCACAAAGGTGTTTCATGCTGGCAGACAAGATATTGAGATTTTCTATCATTTAACAGGCGATGTGCCGCGCAATATCTTTGATACGCAAATTGCCGCGATGGTCTGCGGACTTGGGGATCAGGTGGGATATGATAAGCTTGTCCATCATTTCTTGGGCAAAAATATCGATAAATCATCTCGTTTCACTGATTGGTCAAAGCGCCCCTTAACAACAAAGCAAATTGCCTATGCCCTTGATGATGTGATTCATCTTGAAAAAATCTATCCGATGATTTTAGCGCAGATAGAAGATGGCAATAAAGCAAGCTGGATTGCTGAAGAAGCAAAAATTCTGTCATCTATTGGCACCTATGCTGTTGATAATCAGGAAATTTATAAAAGGCTGAAAATACGCACAAATAAGCCGATTATTATGAACCGTCTGAAATATCTTGCCGCGTTCCGAGAGGTAGAATGTCAAAAGCGTGATTTACCACGTGGCAGATTCTTAAAAGATGAGACATTGATGGATTTGGCCGCAACGGCGCCGAAGACGATAGAGGCTGTTAGCAAAATTAGAGGCCTTGGCAATCAAAAGAACCAATGGCTTGCCACACAGCTGGTGAATGCGATTAAGCAAGCTGATGAAAGTGATAAGGATAGCTGGCCACAACCACCCGAGCGCAAACATCAAGAACGCGCCCCTGCGGCTGTGCTGGAGATGCTTCGTGTTTTGTTAAAGCATGTGTGCGATGATGAGGGCGTCGCGCCGCGTCTTGTGGCCTCTGCCAGCGAGTTAGAGGCATTGGCATTATCAGATGATAAAAACCAGCCTGTATTGCAGGGCTGGCGTTATGAGGTGTTTGGCAAACAAGCGATTGCGATGAAACAAGGCAAGATTGCTATGGCGCTAGAAGATGGCGATATTCGTTTTATCGACGTCTCTTAAAGCCCTGTTAGAGGGTTGCGTTAAAAGCACCACCATCCATAAGAATATTTTGGCCTGTTATATAGCCAGAATGGGCAGAACATAGCCACGCACAGGCAAACCCAAATTCAGTAATATCCCCCAGCCTTTTGGTAGGGTTTCTGTCTTCTAGGATGGTGCGCATTTCATCAGTTGAGACATTTTGCGCTTTGGCAGAGTTGGTGATAAGCGCCTCTATCCTGTCTGTGTTAAATTGCCCCGGCAAAAGGCCATTGATGGTCACATTATGTTGCGCCACCTCGCGTGAGACGCCGGCGGCAAAACCTGTTAAGCCAGCACGCGCGCCATTTGACAGGCCAAGGGCCGGTATCGGGCTTTTGACAGAGCCTGATGTGATATTCACAATCCGCCCAAAGCGACGTTCAATCATCGGGTCAATCACAGCTTTGGTTAATTCAATGGCTGTCATCATATTTGCGTCAATAGCGGCAATCCAATCATCACGTGTCCAATCGCGAAAATTACCAGGTGGCGGGCCGCCAGCATTATTCACCAAAATATCAACATCCCCTGCGGCTTCTAGCACTTGCGCTCTGCCCTCTGGAGTGGTGATGTCACAAGCAACTGTTTTGACAGTGACATTTGTTAAATCGCGTATATTTTGAGCCGATTTCTCGAGCAAATCTGCGCCTCTGGCACACATGAGGAGATTCACACCGACTTTTGCCAGCGCTTCTGCACAGCCATAGCCAAGCCCCTTAGAAGAGGCGCACACAATGGCGGTTTTACCGGTGATTCCGAAATCTAGCATAATTTATGACCTTTTTATTCATGATGTCTCGCCCTGATCAAATAAGGGCTTGATAAGCGCTGTTGTGATAGCCCGCTTTTGTGCAAGTGATACTCTGTCGATGGCTTGCACGATATTGGCAACAGCTTCGTAGCTTCTCTCAAGACGGGCAACAATGTAACGAAGAGCTGGTTCTGCCACCAGACATTGGCGACGTGTGAAATAATCTTCGAGCAATGCAAACAAGAGGTCATCATCAGGCATTTCAACATTTTGAGAAGCAATGGCGCGCATACGTGATTTCAAATCTGGCAGGCGCCAAAGCATTTGTGATAACGGCTCATGGCTTGTGATAAGGGCTGATTTCTGTGTTTCTGCTAGGTAATTTATCAGATGGAATAAAGATTCTTCATCCCAGCTGTTATCATCTGTGACCCCATCAAGCAGGATAGCATCATAATCTGTAAAGTCATCACGGTGAAAGGCACGCAACTGATCAAGCGATTTTACATGTGCTTTTTTTGAAAATAATTGGCCAAGATGTGTTTTGCCGCATCCTTTAGGCCCGTAAATATTGACTGCCTGATACGGGGCT
>WTHW01000209.1 GCA_011526395.1 Alphaproteobacteria bacterium | reverse complement strand
GTTTCTGACTGGGCCTGTCTATTCCAAGTTGCAAGTAATTGGTCCATAAAGTCAGGCTCAAATGTAATATCGTCATCAATATGCAAAACCAGATTGATGTGATCGTCTAAATGCTGGTGCGCATAGTTACGTTGCAAGATTTGCCCTGCTTCAGGACAATCAAGGCAAATGACATTTATGTTCTTTTTGAAGCCTTCTACGATGGCTTTAAGATTATTACCTCCATCTGCGATTAACACTTGAGCGGGTTTGGTGTTCAAATGTTCGATACAGGTCAGCAGCCTTTTAATTTTCACCGGTTGATCTTTTGTAGGGCAGACAATTGCCACAGATGAAGCGTTAATTTTTGTCATGGCCATGGTCTTTTATTTTTGAAACGACATGGTTGGGTTGAAATTCAGTCAAATAATCTTTGGCAAAATTAACCGCTTGGCTGATATCTTTTTGAGCGGCTTCCCCAGAGGTTCTATCGGCCGCGATAATAGCGTTTAAATCAGCACTTGTTGTGGCAATTTTCCTGAATACTGCTGAATGTGGAACTGGATCATTATCATCAGCACAGTCATCTACATCAAGATAAATTGGCCTTAACCCTTCCAGCATCCCTTGAAATGCCATTGTTGAGCCACGATAGCATAACCACGATGAACGCTTTAAATCGCTCTTAAGGCTTTGATCAGATATTGAAAAATTGTCTGGCAGGGGCATTACGTCCTTGAGCAGATGAAGGACTTTGTCTTTTTTCAACACCGGATGAAGCCTTAAAATAAAACTTTGATTTTTGGATTTCTTTGCTGCTTCAATCGCCACGCAAGCCATTATTCTGACTTCGCTCATGGTGCCTTCAGGAGCGATCAAACAAGCACCATCTGCGTTAAACACAGGTTTTAAGTTCGTTTGCTCTGCTTTGCTGCTGCCCAAAACACTAAAGAAATCAACAGGCATTTCAGCAGCATCAATCAACATTTGATGAGTGATCAACCCTGCTGTAAACACATGGTCAGGCATCGCGACCCCATAATCGCATAGGATTGATTTTTGACCAGGGAATACCACCGCATGCTGATAGCCTAAAACAAGTGGTTTTTTAGGCATAAGATGGGCATCAGCATCGACAATTCTTTCCCATCCATGGCCTTCATACGTATGAATAATCACTTTTGGTTCCATAGCGCGAATATAACGCGCCAGCATCGTACCAATGCGGTAATCACCCATGGCACGATTATTAAATTGCCCCAAGCGCGCCGCTCGCAGGAATTTCGATCGCCCTTCATTGTTTGGGTTCCATTTCAAAGTAAATGCCGCAAAGAGTAATCTTATGATGATATAAGCCTCTTTAATGGGCGATAAAAAACTGGGCAAAACTGTTGTATCTTCAACAGGTGAAAATTCATCTTTGCCGATGCCAGCATGGTTGATAAGCAAGCGATGCGTTTTAAGGCCATTTTGTTCAAGAACCTTTTGAAGATCGCCAAAATAGAAATCACCTTGAAGGGATAAATGGTCCAAATTTGTCAAATGGGAAATGATCACCACGTCTGGGCTGGTGTTTATTGACCTGATGGGGATCATCTTCGGCCAGTAAAAACATGACTTCATCAAGGTAAAAATAGCGCTGGCGATGCTATGGGACGCCCGCCATAGGGTTGACTTATTCCCCAATATATCAGGGTATTGTGCCTCTACCTTAGAGGTGACATTAAGAATATTTAAAAATGGGTTGGCGCGGTGTTCATGACAATCAACAGATTTTGCCAACAGAAAACTGTCAGTCATCCAGCCTGAAAGTTTTTTTTGTCCCGATTGGGGCATTAGATTTCCACACCAAATGTTTTCTTAATAAGACCGCGCTGAACATCATTAGCCTGAATATAATCCAGCACAATATCAGCCTCATGGGGTTCATTTACAGAAGGTAAACTCTCACCCAGCGTGACCGACTGAAGCAAACCGCCATTTTCAATAATACGCATTTGTTCAATCGATTCATAAATTTCCGTTTGAGCCTGAGGCAATGTCACCAGATGTTCTAGAAATGCTTTTCTGT
The DNA here is from genome assembly GCA_011526395.1 of Alphaproteobacteria bacterium. Classification (GTDB taxonomy): domain Bacteria; phylum Pseudomonadota; class Alphaproteobacteria; order Puniceispirillales; family Puniceispirillaceae; genus UBA685. The sequence goes on along the minus strand of WTHW01000209.1, from coordinate 607 downwards.
AAGCAATAATTCCAAGAATTTTTCTGATGTATTTTTGTTGCGCGTCAAAATCAGCATATGATGGGCTTCTGCGGAAACAATACATGATTTGGTCTTGTTGATTGACCGCACATTTGACAAAAGAATGGCGATCCAATTCTTCCGGAGCATCAATAGGACCTGTTCCATTCCAAGCGTCACCTTCTGGATTGGCTGCAATTGCGTCCGCCATCATATCAACAAAAGTCGGTAGCAATAAAGGTTCATCGCCTTGCAGTAAGATGATATGGCTGGCCTCAATGTGTTGGGCAGCTTCGGCAATTCGTGTTGTGCCATTAATATGGTGATTTCCGGTCATGATGACATTTCCGCCATAGGATGAAACCGTTTCAGCAATTTCATCATCACAAGTTGCGATATAAACGTCATTGATCTTTTCAGACAACAAAGCTCTACGCCGAACATGTTCAATCATTGGATAGCCAAGAAATGGAAAAAGAATTTTCCCCGGAAAGCGAACCGACGCCATATGAGCAGGAATGATTGCAACAGTTTTTAAAGGTTGGTTAGTCATATTAAAATAATCTACATCAATTGGTTAAGTTTGCTTAGTCCATTTAGACCGTTG
>WTHW01000015.1 GCA_011526395.1 Alphaproteobacteria bacterium | reverse complement strand
CGCAGAATGAGTGCTATTTTGCAATAGCGCGCAACCCATTTTATTGAATGGCCAAAGGTGGTAGATGACATGACAGCATATCAAATTCAACCCGACAAACCGATTGTAAAGGCATCTTTGGGTGCCTCACCAACAGCGATATTGGTACTTGATGACGGAACAATATTTGAGGGGTATGGATTTGGCGCTGAAACCACAAATGTGGGCGAGGTCTGTTTCAATACCTCAATGACAGGTTATCAAGAAATTATGACTGACCCATCTTATGCTGGTCAGATTATTAACTTCACCTTTCCACATATCGGCAATATCGGCACAAACCCGATTGATATTGAAACAGATGTGCCATCATGCCTTGGCATGATTGTGCGAAATCCGCTTACGTCTCCCTCTAATTGGCGCGAGAATCAGGGGCTTTCAGCATGGCTCGCTTATCATAACCTACCAGGCATCTCTGGTATCGACACAAGAGCTTTAACCAAGAAAATTCGCGATAATGGCGCCCCTAACGGTGTGATTTGTCATAAAGCAGATGGCAAATTCGATATCCCAGCTCTGATTGAGATGGCGAAAGGATGGCCAGGCCTTAATGGTATGGATTTGGCGAAAGAGGTTACACGCGACGATGCTGGTAACTGGTCACAAGGGTCTTATGATTTGATGGCGCAAGACCATACTACTACCGCGGCAAAGCATAAGGTTGTTGCTCTAGATTATGGTATCAAACAAAATATTATGCGTTGTTTGATTGACGCTGGTTGTGATGTCACTGTGATGCCGGCAACGACTTCGGCAGAGGACGTTCTATCACAAAATCCTGATGGTGTGTTTTTATCAAACGGTCCGGGTGACCCAGCCGCAACAGCTGATTACGCAGGCAAAGAGATAGCCTCTTTGGTTGAGAGCGGTATTCCAGTTTTTGGGATTTGTATTGGGCACCAGCTTTTGGTCTTAAGCCAAGGTGGTAAAACTGTGAAAATGGCGCGAGGCCATCGCGGTGCTAATCACCCTGTGAAAGATTTAACAACTGGTCAGATAGAAATCACAAGCCAAAATCACGGCTTTGTGGTTGATGAAGATAGCCTGCCAGATCATCTAGAAGTGACACATCGCTCATTATTTGATGGCTCAGTTGAAGGGGTGCGACACAAGAACAAGCCTATGTTCTGTGTGCAATATCACCCTGAATCTTCACCGGGTCCGCATGATTCCACTCATTTATTCACCCGCTTTACCACTGCTATGACAAACGCCAAATCTGGCAAACAGGAGCGTTAAGAGATGCCGCGCAGAGACGATATCAAATCCATTATGATTATTGGTGCAGGCCCAATCATTATTGGTCAGGCATGTGAATTTGACTATTCCGGCGCACAAGCTTGTAAAGCGCTGAAAGAAGAAGGCTATCGCGTCATTTTGGTGAATTCCAATCCGGCAACGATTATGACAGACCCTGTGATGGCTGATGCGACTTATGTGGAGCCTATCACACCTGAGATTGTTGAAAAGATCATCGCCAAAGAAAAGCCAGATGTATTATTGCCAACAATGGGCGGCCAGACAGCCTTGAATACAGCGCTTGCGCTTCACAATTCCGGCGCTCTTGAACGCCACAATGTTGAGCTGATAGGGGCAAAGCCTGAATCAATTGAAAAGGCAGAAGACAGACAATTATTCCGTGAAGCAATGGATAAAATTGGCCTTGAATCAGCACGTTCAAGAACAGTCAATTCTTATGAAGATGCAATGGCGGCGCTTGATATTGTTGGTCTGCCTGCCATTATTCGCCCGTCTTTCACATTGGGCGGTGAGGGCGGCGGTGTTGCTTATAACCGCGCTGAGTTTGAACAGATTGTCAGTGATGGTCTGCGCTTATCTCCTGTCTCAGAAATCCTAATCGAAGAATCTTTGCTTGGTTGGAAAGAGTTTGAGATGGAGGTCGTGCGTGACCGCAATGATAACTGTATCATTATTTGCTCTATTGAAAATGTGGACCCGATGGGTGTGCATACAGGTGATTCCATCACAGTTGCGCCTGCTTTGACGCTCACAGACAAAGAATATCAGGTCTTAAGAGATGCCTCATTGGCAGTATTGCGCGAAATTGGTGTTGATACAGGCGGCTCAAACGTACAGTTCTCAGTGAACCCAGCAGATGGCCGCGTCATCGTGATTGAGATGAACCCGCGCGTTAGCCGCTCATCAGCTCTGGCATCAAAAGCAACAGGTTTCCCTATTGCTAAGGTCGCTGCAAAGCTAGCTGTTGGTTACACATTAGATGAGCTTGATAATGATATCACTAAAGTGACACCAGCGAGCTTTGAGCCAACGATTGATTATATCGTTACGAAAATTCCTCGCTTCACATTTGAAAAATTCCCAGGTGCCGTCGCTGAATTATCAACATCAATGAAATCAGTTGGCGAAGCAATGTCTGTTGGCCGCTGTTTCGAAGAATCATTGCAAAAAGCTTTGCGCTCAATGGAAACAGGCTTAAATGGTCTAGATGAAATCGACCTTCCCCAAGCTGATGATACGGCTGGCGCAGATGTGATGACAGGCTGGTTATCAGGCCAGACACCGAACCGGATATTGCGTATTGCACAGGCATTGCGTTCAGGTATGACGATTAACGAAGTGCATGCCATTACGAAATGGGATAAATGGTTCCTAGAGCGTATGGCAAATATCATCGCTCACGAAAAAGCTGTCCAAGAAGATGGCGTGCCACAAAATGAAGCAGGCTTGCGCCAGTTAAAATCTCTTGGTTTTTCTGATAAGCGCATTAGCCAGCTAGCACAATGTGATGAGCAAGAAGTGTCAAACGCGCGTCTAGCACATAACATTACACCGATATTCAAGCGCATTGACACATGTGCGGCTGAATTCTCATCTGCAACAGCTTACATGTATTCTTCATTTGAAAATACAGCAGGTGCGGTTTGTGAATCAGCACCATCTGATAAAGAAAAAGTGGTGATTTTGGGCGGTGGTCCAAACCGTATTGGTCAGGGTATCGAGTTTGATTATTGCTGTGTTCACGCCGCTTATGCGTTGTCTGAAGCAGGTTACGAGACAATTATGATCAACTGTAACCCAGAGACAGTCTCAACAGATTACGATACCTCAGACAGGCTATATTTTGAGCCGCTAACATCAGAGGATGTTATCTCAATCATCCGCAAAGAACAGGAAAATGGCACCGTGAAAGGCGCTATCGTCCAGTTAGGTGGCCAAACACCACTTAAGATTGCGGCAAGTTTAGAAGAAGCTGGCATACCAATTCTTGGCACTAGCCCTGATGCTATTGATTTGGCAGAAGATAGAGAGCGTTTCCAGCAATTATTGCAACGTCTTGACCTCAAGCAACCAGAAAATGGTATTGCCACCTCAGCAGAACAAGCAAGAGAGATCGTTGAACGTGTTGGCTTGCCTGTGGTTATCCGCCCATCTTACGTTCTAGGCGGCAGAGCGATGGAAGTCGTCCACCAGCCAGAAGAGCTAGAGCGTTACATGCGAGATGCTGTGATCGTATCTGGTGATAATCCTGTGCTGATTGACCGTTTCCTTGATAATGCGGTTGAAGTGGACGTGGATGCGCTATGTGATGGCACAGACGTATTTGTGGCAGGCATTATGGAGCATATCGAAGAAGCTGGCATCCATTCAGGGGATTCTGCTTGCTCATTACCACCACAAAATCTATCTGATGGCGTGCTAGCTACCATTCACGAACAAACAGATGCACTCGCACGTGCGTTAAATGTTGTTGGCCTGATGAATGTCCAATTCGCTGTAAAAGATGAAGTGGTCTATTTGCTTGAGGTCAATCCAAGAGGCTCACGCACAGTCCCATTTGTGGCTAAAGCCACAGGTATTCCGATTGCCAAAATTGCCTCACGCATCATGGCCGGCGAAAAACTAGCTCAGTTCAATTTGACTGAGACAAAGATGGAACATGTGGCAGTTAAAGAAGCTGTGTTCCCGTTCTCTCGCTTCCCGGGCGTTGATGTATTCCTTGGGCCAGAAATGAAATCAACTGGTGAGGTGATGGGCATTGATAGCGACTTTGGTCGTGCTTTTGCGAAATCACAGCTAGGGGCATCTACCATCCTTCCTCTATCAGGCACTGTCTTTATCTCTATCAAAGATGCTGACAAGCAAGCCTTTGTGCCAATTTGCGCAGAGCTTGTAGAGCTTGGATTTAACATTGTGGCAACAGGTGGCACGCAAAAGGCACTTGCTGAAGCAGGTGTCAAAGCAACACGTGTGAATAAAGTGATGGAAGGCAGACCGCATGCGGTCGATTCAATGTTGTCTGGTGATATTGATTTGGTATTCAACACAGCACATGGTGCTGGCGCTATTCGCGATAGCTTGTCATTGCGCCAAACAGCTTTGACAAACAAAATTCCATATTACACCACAGTATCGGGCAGTAGAGCGGCTGTTGCAGCCATAAGAGCTTTGCAAACATCGACATTAGAGGTCAAATCACTACAGGATTTCTTGCCAAACGCGATGCAATAAACGCGCATAGCTATTGACGAAATTGGCTAATCACCGCACTATCATGTTTTGCATGGATAGTGCGGCAACGCTGGTTAATTTAAAGAGATTGTGATGGAAAAGATCCCATTTACACCAAATGGTTTAGAGACGCTAAAGGCAGAGTTAAATCATTTGAAAAACGCTGAACGCCAAGCTGTTATTCGTGCCATTGCAGAAGCGCGCGAGCATGGTGATTTATCTGAAAATGCAGAATATCACGCTGCCAGAGAGCGCCAATCCTTTATCGAAGGGCGCATCAAAGAGCTTGAAGATGTGACAAGCCGCGCTGAAGTGATCGATTTGGCCAAATTAACAGGCACAACTGTTACATTTGGCGCAAAGGTTTTGGTTGTTGATGAAGAAACAGATGAAGAGGCGAGCTATCATATTGTTGGCCCTTATGAAGCCAATCTAGAAGAGGGGCGCATCTCAACTTCATCTCCGATTGCCAAAGCATTGATTGGCAAATCAGTTGGCGATCAAGCAGAGGTGCAAACCCCGCGCGGTCCCCATCCTTATGAGATTTTATCTATCGAAATCGTAAGATAGCACAGCTTTATTCGTTGCTATCTTCTAACTGGTCGCCGATTGAAATTGGCACACCTGGCAAATCCTTGCGCGATCTGATGGCCAGCGCTGTCTTCACATGGCTGACATTCGGCGCTGGGGTTAATTTGCCTGTCAAAAACGCCTGAAAATCATCCCAATCATGTGACACGATTTTCAACAGAAAATCTGTTTCACCCATCAGCATATGGCATTCACGCACATTATCCCACTGGCTAACCATATCTTCAAAATCACGCAAATCAGTTTCTGCCTGCGAGGTTAGCCCCACAAACGCAAAAATGGTGACGCTAAAACCAAGCGCTTCGCCATCTATATCTGCGTGATATCCTTTGATGATGCCTTCTTGTTCTAGCGTGCGAACACGGCGCAGACATGGCGGTGCAGAGATGCCAGCATTCTGTGCTAACTCAACATTTGTCATTCTCCCCGATTCCTGTAAATCATGGAGAATTTGCTTATCTACATCATCAAGTTTTATTTTCTTTTGCATGTCTTTGTGTTCTCTTCGATTCTATCTTTTAAAGATAGCCGCTTCCCCCTATGATATGCCATATTTCATCAGTGTGAGATAGCTTAATTTTGTAATAAAATTACAAAAAATTGAATGATTATTAAAGATTGTCCGTAAATGCGCGCATTTAAAAGGACATTAAGGGTATTTGACCAAATATGACAAAGACAATGCAAAAGGCAAAAAAACCCCAAAAAGGTGTGATGGGTGACGGCTCTCTTATCTGGGTTGTATCAGATGGCACAGCTGGCATGGTGGCACAATCTCTTGCATTGGTTCAGGCTTTGAATGTGGATTATTATGATGTTCGCATTTTCGCGAGCCCTATTTATCGCTTATTCCCACAGATGGGTAATTTTCCCCTAATGCCGATTAGCCCGAGGCGCAATGATCGCCGTCTCGGGCCCCCTTGGCCTGATATTGTGGTGACTTGTGGCAGTCGTACAACAGGGGCATGCCTTGCCATTAAAAGGCTCTCTGGGGGCAAAACAAAGATTGTACAGATACAAGATCCCCGCATCGACCCTGCTAATTTCGATGTTATGATCGTGCCAAAACATGACCCGGTTAGTGATAAGAATCATGAGAATATCATTGTATCAACTGGCTCTTTGAACCGTCTGACAATGACAAATATCGCACAAGCCGCTAAGGCGCTCGATAAAAGTTACAAACGTATCAAGAATGATAAAACAGCTGTCATGATTGGCGGTAATAACCGGCGTTATAAGCCATCAATGGATGATTTTTCGGCTTTTGCGAAATCCCTATCTGAATTTGCAAAAAAGCAAAAACGCCATCTTATCTTGATTGGTTCGCGTCGCACACCCAAAGGTGCGCTAGATATGATTTCAGCTGAGCTTGGCTCGCTATCACACCAGATCTGGGATGGTAAAACTGATAATCCCTATCCCGGTATATTGGGGCTGGTAGATGATATTATTGTTACATCTGATTCAGTGAATATGGCATCAGAGGCCTGCATCACTGGCAAGCCCGTTTATGTCGCACAGCTTTGTCAAGAAACAGGCCGTATTGCCGATTTCCATAATAGGATGATAGCTGAAGGTTATGTAAAACCGCTTGGCGAGTATTTCGAGAAACCGCCAGAGATTTTAGACGAGATGAGCGCTATCGCCGCACAGGTTCGTGATAAGCTTGGCTTATAGGCCTAAAAATATAGAATATTATGTGGCATGCCCTCATATAGATGGGCCACTTGTTCTTGATACCCATTAAACATTTGCGTTCTGACACGTTCATTTGTGCCAAGAAGGCGCTCTGTATCTTGGCGCCATCTCTTATGAGGCACACCCGGATTTACATTTGCGTAAAACCCATATTCATTGCCAGCGGTTTCTTGCCAGAAACTCAGTGGCGCTTCTTTGGCAAAGTGGAATTTCACGATGGATTTAATGGATTTAAACCCATATTTCCACGGCACAACCAAACGAATAGGAGCGCCATTTTGTTTTGGCATCTCACGGCCATAAAGCCCTGTGGCAAGGAAGCTTAACTCATTTGCAGCCTCATCTAGGCGCAATCCCTCAACATATGGCCATGGGTACCAGCTTTGCTTTTGTCCCGGTGCCACGCTTGGGTCTAAAAACGTCTCCATGACCAGATATTTTGCCTCTGGCTTTGGGCTTGCAAGCTTTAGCAAATTGGCTAATGGCACACCTGTCCATGGCACCGTCATCGCCCATGCTTCAACACAGCGATGACGATACAAACGCTCTTCCATATCGCCCATTTTTTTAATCAAATCAGCTGCATCAATCGTCATGGGATTATCGCACAGCCCGTCAATTGTCACCATCCAAGGGTCTGTATTCAGCTTTTGCGCTTTGCGCCAAATATTCTTGGCTGACCCAAATTCATAAAAATTAGTATAGGTTGTGGCATCAACCTCAGCGGTGATATCACGGTCGATTGTATAGGCCGTATTCCGCTTTGCTGGAAAGCCAGTGATAGGGGCGCTAAAGGCCGCGCTGTTCAGTAAGCCAGACGATAATCCAACCCCAGCAATGCCAGCAGTCTTTAACCATTGGCGCCGTGATAGGTAGACAGCCTCATCCGTCGCATGATTCTCTGATATATGCCAGCTTGGTCTTTTTCTGATCAACATCGCTCTTGCTCCTATCGAAATAAAGTGCAGTTTCGCTAACCTCAAGACTGCTGTTATTATAAGGCAAAATAAAGGCAAAAAATGCCTAAAATTATCACATTTACGTGATGACTATCATTTACCCATTGTTTTTATCTCTTAACCAATGATAAAGCGATGGAAACTCATATGATAAGGAGGTGCTAATGTTCACCTTTGATTTATTCTTATTATTGATAACAAGTGCGTTTATCTATTTCATTCTTGGTGCCTTTTGGTATAGCCCCATTGGCTTTGGCAAGCCGTGGATGCGCGCTGTTGGCCTTACAAAAGAAACGATGGATCCAAACCACAATATGATAAGAGCGATGATTGTCTCTTATCTTGTTTGTCTTGCGCAATCCTTTGCTATCATGATGGTAGTCAGCCATTTGAAAGTTCAGTTGGTGATTTATTCAGCTGTGATTGGCGCGATGATTGCGCTTGCCTTTGGCCTGCTTTCTGCAGTGCGCTCAGATGCCTATATCAAACGCAATATGGTGCAAATGTCTATCGACCACGGCTATGATGTGGCAGGGGGCGCTATCATTGCAGGATATGTAACATGGTGGCTTGCCGCTTAAGCGGCAGGCGCACCAGTGGCTTGCGCTTGAATTAAAGCTTCTATGAATAATGTTTTATTTTCTGATAAAACAACTTCATTCACATCCTCTGATAGGCTGAGCTGAATGTTTTTTGCACCTGCTTGCTTGGCTCTCATCTCAGCGACATCCTGTGCTGTCTGCCTTGCAAGTTCGAGCGCTTCCTCACGATCTTTTAAATCCTTCGGCCCATCAGGCAAGTGAACACGGAACCGGCCTTCAGCTGGTTGTGTCACTGTGATCATCACACGCTGGCGAACAGAGCCGGCGGCCGCGCCAACCGCACCTGCCACATCAGCATGATCTGGCACAATCAATTCAACACCCAGCAATTTTGCAATTGAAGGATAATGTGTTGCCGCCGATGCACCCAACGCAATCAGCGGCACAGATAATGACATCTGATTAGATACCAGCGGCGTGGTGCCTGTTGTGCCTGTCAGGGCATTTTTCACAAGTGTATTATTTGTGGCAGTGCCTTCTGGCCAGCCATCTTGTGCAAAGGCGGCATCAAGCAGCGCGAGTGCAGACCGTTCTGCCAATGTATCTAATGCCATTTGCGAGATATCTTCTGCGCTCTGAGCGCTTGTCTCACCAATACCATTTTTCTGTCGGCTAATTAATTGCGCCCCCAATCCTGTCTCTTATACACAT
>WTHW01000162.1 GCA_011526395.1 Alphaproteobacteria bacterium | reverse complement strand
AGCATCTGATGAAGGCGTGAAAGAAAAGGCAGAGCCGTCAAAAGCAAAGGCAAAAGGCAAAAAGAAAGCCGCTAAGAAAAAGGCATCTGCAAAGACAAGCACGCCAAAAGAAAAGTCTGAGGTAGCGGCAAGTGACGAAGATGCCCCAAAGGCAAAGAAAGCTGTGAAGAAAAAAGCTGCCAAGAAGAAAGCAGCAAAGAAAGCAGCCAAAAAGGCGGCGCCAGCTGCGGCTGATAGCGGGGCAGAGGCAAGCGCGCCAGCTGTTGATGCAAGAGCGCCGATATCATCTGCGCCAGCTGATGTGGTCGAAGTGGGCAGTTCTGATGCGCCAAAGAAAGCGAAAAAAGGCTGGTGGTCACGCTAGCTTTCAAAAAGCAGATAGATAGTTAAAAAGGCGCCATCAGGCGCCTTTTTTTATGTGTGATTAAGCCGTGATTAGGCAGATTTCTGTGTTTTGATATGCTCTTTGATAAAGGCGTTAATGCGCCTGACAGCTTCATGCATATCCTTTGTCGCACCTGCGAATGAGAGGCGCAGATGCTTGTGGCCTTGCTCTGGGTCAAAATCAACACCAGCGGTGACAGCCACCCCTGCTTTATGAAGGAGGTCATCTGCGAGTTTCTGGCTATCATTTGAAATAGCTGAGATATCCGCATAAAGATAAAAGGCACCATCACATGGGGCATGATTGCCCAAAAATTCAGGGGCAAGCCCTTCAAGTAGAATCGTTCTGTTTGCAGCGTAGCGTGCGAGATTGGCATCTAGCTCTGGCGTGGCATCAAAGGCGTGGATGGCGCCCATCTGATTTGGTGTTGGCGCAGATATGTACAGATTAGCAATCAGGCGTTCTACTGAGGGTTTCAAATCTTGTGGGATCACCATCCAACCAAGACGCCAGCCTGTCATCGAAAAATATTTCGAAAAGCCAGACACAATAATCGCATCACTACTATAATGCGCCGCTGTTGTGGCCTGTTTGCCATAGGTCAGACCGTGATATATCTCGTCAGAGATGAGGCGCACAGAATGTTTCTGGCACCAATCACAAATCTCTTTCATCTCGGATTCAGATAAAACCACACCTGTGGGATTATGGGGACTTGCGATAATCAAACCATCTGGCAATTCATCCCAGCTTTCCATCTCTCGCAAAGAGGGCATCCAGCTTTGTTCAGCGCGCGCTGGCAGGGCCACAGGCTCAATCCCCATCGCCATCATCAAATTACGATAAGCAGGATAGCCGGGCGTTGGTAATGCCACCCTATCGCCCACATCGAAAGCGGCAAGGAATGATAAGGCAAAGGCGGTGGATGAGCCGACTGTGATAGCAATATCATCAGATGAAATGCGCGCATCATAAGTTTTGGCGTAATCAGCTGAGATCGCATCACGCAAAGCTGGCACACCTTTGGCAACTGAATAGCCATGTGTATCGCCATCGCCCATTGCCTCAATAAGCGCTTGCATAACAGCTTTAGGGGCTGGTGATGAGGGCTGGCCAATCTCAAGATGGATGATATCTGCGCCTTTCGCCTCAAGCGCTTTGGCTTCAATCATGCTATCAAGGGCAAGAAAGGGCGGTATGTCAGAGCGGTTAGAGCATTTTATCATGGCGTCTTTGCCTTATTTTTGTCATCACTTTGGGATAAGGATTTAAGATAGGTTGGCGCCTGATGACTTATGCGACAACCTTGCCTATTTTATGTTATGTGTTACTCATCATGGATAAGCTTTGATGTCAAATCTATTATATTGAAATATTTATGAATAAATTATCAATTTTTTAGAATTTAATGCGAAAACAAGTTGAAAAAAACTCCTATTGAGACATAAAATGAAATTTTTTGATATCTTCTCTCTTTTTTCAGCTTTTTTTGTAAGAGGCATTTTGGCGCTTTGTGTCTTGCTGGCTGGGCTGATGCCTGTGCAGGCAGGGTTAATCAGAGATACAGAAATTGAGCGCGGGCTAGAGGCACTGGCATGGCCAATGGCAGAAGAAGCTGGCTTATCCTCTTTGAGAATCCGCATTGTGCCTGATGATAGCTATAATGCCTTTGTGATAGGCGGCAATACGGTTTATGTGCATACAGGTCTGTTGACCAAAGCACGATCTGCGCCTGAAATATTGGGGGTTTTGGCACATGAAATTGGCCATCTTGCGGCAGGTCATGCGCCGCGCCGGTCTGAGGCCATCAAAGATGCGAACCTGACAACCACACTTGCCACATTGGCGGCGGCGGCTGTGGCGGCATCTGGGGCATCTGGTGATGCGGCAATGGGGGTCGCACTTGGCGGGTTTGATAGAGCCAATCGTAATTACCTTGCCCTATCGCGCCAAGATGAATCAGTGGCAGATGAATGGGCGCTTCGCCTGCTCGCAGGTCAAGAGATCTCGTCAGCAGGGATGGCTGATTTTATGAGGCGTATAGCTGGTGAGCGCGCCCTGCCAGAAACACGGCAATCAGATTATTACCGCTCTCATCCGGGGGCTGGTGCGCGTTTGTTGGTGTTTGAAGATCATGCAAGAAAGCATGGGCAAGACAGCCCCGGCATATCTGAGGCAGATGAAGCGTTGCTGGCGCGGATCATTGCCAAAATCAAAGCCTTTACAGAGGCGCCTATGCAGACCATTGGCGAGATTGAGCGCGCGCAAAACACCACAAGAACAGATGCCACAAGCGCGCATGATTGGCCTCATTTCTCAGATAATGATAATTTATATCGGCTATCCATCGCCCATTACCGCAGAGGCGCCCTTCCCCGCGCGATGGATTTTATCACGCAATTGCAAGCCCGTGAGCCATCAGATCAATATTTGCAAGAATTTGCCGGTGATATTTTACTATCTATGAATAAGATTGATGAGGCGATTGCTTCTTATGAACAAGCGCTGGCAGGGCATGAGGCACCTTTGATTGAATTTGGATTGGGGCGCGCTTATCTTGCGCGGGCTGATCAAGGGGCGGCGGCTGATTATCAAAATGCGGTGAATGCCTTTTCGCGCGCTGTGAAAGGTGAAGCGCGATGGCCTGGCTTGCAACGCCAGCTTGCGATTGCGCTTGGGCGAAATGGGCAGTTAGCTGAAGCTGACCTCGCCCTTGCCAATGAAGCTTTATTATTGCGTGATACAGCGCGCGCCAAACAAATGGCAAAACGTGCGCTTTCATATGATGATATATCAAAAGAAAGCCGTAATTATGCGAATGATATCTTATTTTCATTGCAGTAACGGCTTTTGTGATGTCATGAAACAAGATATAACTGATAGCCATAAAATGAGGCCGGGCTGTTATCAGGGTTTAATGTAGGAATGAGTGTCATGAAACATCGTATCTTTGCTTTCATCTTTGCTATTGGCTTGCTGCCTTTTAGCATGAGCGCTGTGCAGGCTGAGTTCACAGCCGCGCAAAAAGACGATTTAAATAAGCTGTTTGAAACTTATATCAAAGAGAACCCGTTGGTGGTGCGTGATGCGCTGATTGCGCTTGCCCAACAAGAAGAAAAAGACAGACGCGCTGAGGCCATGGCGATGCTGGCGATTGATGAGGGTGACCCGTTTATGGGCGCCGGCGATGAGGCAGATGTCATTATTTATGAATTCTCTGATTATAATTGCGGCTATTGCAAGCGTGTCTTTCAGCAGATTCAAATTGTCTTGGCAGACGACCCAAAGGTCAGGTTGACGTTAAAAGAATATCCGATTTTGGCAGAATCATCGCTGGATGCCGCACGCGCTGGCATTGCCGCTGGCATGCAAGGCAAGTTTGAGGCATTTCATACTGGCATGATGACATGGCGTGGTCCTATCTCGCTTGAAAGTGTGATGAGTGTCGCACAAGATAGCGGGTTGGATATGGCGCGCCTTGAAGCTGATATGGCGAGCGCGGAAGTTGATGCGATTTTGCAACGCACAAGAGCAACCGCCCAAGCGTTAGATGTATCTGGCACACCTGCCTTAGTGATTGGAGATGAATTTATCCCAGGCGCCATTGATGCGAGCCAGATTAAAGAGATCATCGCCCAGCAACGTGAAAAGAGTTAAGGAGCAATCAGCAAGCGGCTTTGTCACATAAGTGCATTATTTTATTAGCATTTCACATCGCTCGCTTGTACTATGGCTATCATGAGCACACAAAAATCAATTTTAATATTAAATGGACCAAACCTGAATATGCTCGGCACAAGAGAGCCTGAGATATATGGGTCTACGACTTTGGCCATGATTGAAGAAAATTGCACGTCACTTGCAAAAGCAAATGGCTATGACTGCACGTGCCTGCAATCAAATCATGAAGGTGAGTTGGTATCAGCCATTCAGCAGGCGGTTGGTGTGCATGATGCGATTATCTTTAACGCGGGCGCTTATACACATACCTCTGTTGCCATCCATGATGCGCTGGCACTTTATAAGGGTGTGAGCGTTGAGGTGCATATCTCAAATGTGCATAAAAGAGAAGCATTTCGCCATAAATCATTCCTATCAGACGTGGTCACTGGTGTGATTGCAGGATTTGGCGTCGCAAGTTATCATGCGGCGATTGTGGCAGTTGATGAATTATTATCTGAAGATGATGGGGATGACGCTTAAGAGTAAGCGCCGTTAGCATCACTTCATAAATGAACGACAATAAAGACGAAATTTAAAGGAGATAAGGGACATGAGCAGCGCAGATAAGTCAAAAGCGAGCCTGTCAAAAGAAGCAAAGCTGACTAGTGAGTTGGCGACAATTCTTGATGAACGTAGCTTGACCGATATCGAGCTTGAAACAGAGTCTTTATCTATTCGTGTCTCACGCACACCAGCGACACAAAATGTGGTGGCAAGCGCGCCAGCGATGGCAGCGGCCCCTGCGCCAACGCCAGCGGCGGCACCTGCGGCTGCGCCAGCTGATGCACCGGCGGCAAGTGGCGGTGATGATTATGCCAATCATGCAGGCGCTGTGAAATCACCAATGGTCGGCACCTATTATGAAAGCGCTGAGCCAGGCGCGGCACCGTTTGTTAAAGAAGGTGACACAGTCGCAAAAGGCCAGACAATCTGTATCATTGAAGCGATGAAAGTGATGAACACAATCACAGCCTCACAAGCTGGTACAGTCAAGCATATCGCTTGTGAAAATGGACAGCCTGTTGAGTATGACCAGCTGTTGGTCGTGATTGAATAGTCGGTGATAGTAGCACGATGTTTAAGAAAATTCTGATTGCAAATAGAGGCGATGTTGCGCTTCGCGTGCTTCGCGCTTGTAAAGAGTTAGGCATCCCATCTGTGGTTGTCCATTCAACAGCTGATGCGAATTCCATGCCAGTAAGATTGGCTGATGAATCTGTTTGTATTGGCGGGCCAGCGGCGGCTGATTCCTATTTGAATATTCCAGCCATTCTGACTGCGGCGGCAATCACAGGATGTGATGCGCTTCATCCGGGTGTTGGCTTCTTATCTGAAAATGCTGATTTCGCAGAGATGGTGAAAGCACATGGGCTGACATTTATTGGCCCTGATACACCACATATTCGCGCGATGGGCGACAAGGTTGAAGCCAAAATCACAGCCGCAAAAGCAGGCTTGCCATTGGTGCCGGGCTCACCGGGTGCTGTCCATACCATCGAAGAAGCAACCGAAGTCGCAAAAGAGGTTGGATTCCCGCTATTGGTTAAAGCCGCCTCTGGCGGTGGTGGCCGCGGTATGAAAGTGGCGGCAACACCAGATGATTTGCAAGAAGCCTTTTCATCTGCGCGTTCTGAAGCCAAAGCCGCTTTTGGTGATGATACAGTGTATCTTGAGCGTTATTTGGATAATCCGCGCCATATCGAAATTCAAGTTGTGGGCGATTCACATGGCAATGCTGTGCATTTGGGAGAGCGTGAATGTTCTATCCAGCGCCGCCACCAAAAATTATTTGAAGAAGCCCCCTCGCCGATTATTGATGATAAAGCGCGCGCTGATATTGGTGAAATTGCCGCTAAAGCAACGCGTGATATGGGATATCTTGGCGTTGGTACAATGGAATTTTTGTACCAAGATGGTGAGTTCTTCTTTATCGAAATGAATACACGTATTCAGGTGGAACATCCTATCACAGAAGCCATCACAGGGATTGATTTGGTGCAAGAGCAAATCAAAATCGCCTCTGGTGCGCCTTTGAGCTTTACCCAAGATGAAGTGACCTTCACAGGTCATGCCATTGAATGTCGTATCAATGCTGAGCATCCTGAGACATTTATGCCAACACCGGGTAAGGTGACAAGATTCCATCCATCTGGTGGGCCGGGCGTGCGCATTGAATCAATCCTATATAGCGGTTATAGCGTGCCACCTTATTATGACAGCATGGTTGCCAAGCTGATTGTATGGGGCCGTGATAGAGATCACTGTCTGACACGTCTGAAAATGGCGCTTGAAGAATTTGTGATTGAACCGATTCCAACATCATTGGATTTGCATCGCCGCCTTGTTGATGCACCTGCTATTCATGATGGCAGCTATTCCATTAAATGGTTGGAAGAAGAGTTTTTAGCATCTGATTAAACCAGATGAGGTAGCCGGCAGGTGAGTGAAACTTATATCTTTGCGCCAGAGACATTGATTAAGGCCTATAGTTTAGGTGTCTTTCCAATGGCTTTGGCGCATGATTCACCTGAAGTGCATTTCTTCGAGCCAGATGAACGTGGCATCATCCCGATAAACCCGCCCCATATACCGCGCCGTCTGTTGCGGCTGGTCAAACAACGCCCCTATGAAATCCGCTATAATACAGCCTTTCATGAGGTGATTAGCCAATGTGCGGCCATCACAGAGACAAGAGATGATAGCTGGATAAATTCAACCATCATTGAATTATATGTCGCGCTTCATGCGATGGGGTTTGCCCATTCTGTTGAAGTGTGGCACGGCGATAAGCTTGTTGGCGGGTTATATGGGGTGAAGTTGGGCCGTGCCTTTTTTGGCGAATCTATGTTCTCGCGCGTATCAAATGCGTCAAAAATCGCCCTCACCCATTTGATGGCACGCCTTCATTATGGCGGCTTTACCTTGCTTGATGCGCAATTTGCCAATGATCATTTAACGCAATTTGGCTTGATAGAGATATCAAAAGAGGATTTTCAAGACCGTCTGTCATTTGCGAAAGAAGGGCGCGGGGATTTATGCCTTGATAAAAATGAAGATGAAATGATTGAACATCTTGTGAAGCTGGTATCAGCTGGCAAATTACCTGACGCAGGTGAGTAAGGTGGCATCATAGACCGCATGCTCAAGGCCTGATATGGCAGGGCTTGAGGAGAAAACCCATCCCTCATAGACCATTTGCGGTGCCATCGCAGGGTCATGGCCAACGTCCCTTACAATCAGATAGGCCGCATTTTCAGGCGGCTCTTCTGGCGGACGATAAGCACATCTTTGCACGGTGATCTCAAGCGTGCCAAACCGCTCTGGCGTCATAAGAGATATGTTTAGGGAAGATATTCGCGCTGTGATTTTATCAAGCATTTGCAGGCGTGCTTCAGAGGCCTCAAGCCAGCTAGCGGCAAAGGATGGCGCAGAAAACGCTGTTAGCATCATCGCGCCAATAAATATGCGGGCGGGCTTAATTCTCATCGCCGCCTTGCGAGAACACAACCTTGCCAAGCAAGTCTGTCAGGCTGACAGGGTCACGTGTATCATAGATAACATCGCCAACGCCAAGCATCTCATCAGAAAAGCCGGGCATGATTTCAAGATAATTACCGCCAAGAAGAGATGAGGCTGTGATTCTAGCAGAGGAATCATCTGGTAATAGGATGCCATCTTCGATTGAGAGCATGACAAGGGCGCTGTAGGTATCTTTATCAAGAGACTGGCCACTGACAGAGCCAATTTTAATGCCTGATAAAATCACATCATCACCAATAGATAAGCCAGCAACATTGCCAAATTCAGCTGAAATCTCATAACCTTGACTGGTTGAGATATCAGCCGCCTTGTAAGCGACATAGCCAAAAAAAGCGGCACCTGCCAAAACAACCGCACCCATAACTGTTTCAATCATGTTTCGTTGCATTTGTTCTGTACCCTTTAGCTGGTGGCGAGATAAAAGTCTGGTTTGATGCAGGCGCTTATGGCGTCCATGCTTCGTAATCACCTGTAGATGGCGCACGCTTGCCACCTTTTAGCATATGGCCTTTGGGGCGATGCGCAAATTCTGTACCTGTTAGGTTCGGTAGATGCTCTGACTGCCAGTCAGCTTTGCGATAGCCGCCTTCAGGTGGTGGTGTTTGTTCTGTGTAATGAAGCCAGCCATGCCAATCAGCTGGCACCTTGCTTGCCTCAACAGCGCCTTTATAGATGACAAAGCGCTTTGGGCGTCTGGCATTGGCAGCTGCCTTCTTTTCGAAATAGCGGTTGCCAAATTCGTCCATGCCAACTTGCTTGGCAGACATTTTAATGAAAAAAGAAGAAATGAATTTCATTTAATAGTGACCCCGATTACCGCAGTTTTGTCAGCGCCAGATGACGAACTGGCAAATTCGCTGATTTCCTTTTGCCAGTTGTAATATCCCTTAGCCCAAAAAGCAAGCAAGCGAAGAAGGCTGAGATGATTTTCAAAAAATATTTCACTTGTCGATAGTGGAAAAGTAAGGCGGTATTTGCTTCCTGATTTTGTCAATCAAAATAATTGAAAAAAAGTGACAAAATTATGGCAAAGCCATTGGACAAGCCCCCCTACATCATGTAGCCTTTAATACCTAGACCACTAGATATAGTATGATATTACTTTAACAAAGTGGGCTAACTATAAGAGAAATAACGTTTCATTGAAGTAATTCACGAGGTCTAACATGCGTTTTGAAAGACGGCACACAAAGGACGGACAAGGCCCCTTCGATTCAATCTCATTTCGCCATGCAACAAGCGAGATTAAGAATCCAGATGGTACCATTGTCTTCCGCGCTGAAAACATTGAAGTTCCAGAGCAATTTTCACAAGTTGCTGCAGATATCTTAGCTCAGAAATATTTTAGAAAAGCAGGCGTGCCGGCAAAGCTTGTTAAAGTTGAAGAAAATG
>WTHW01000181.1 GCA_011526395.1 Alphaproteobacteria bacterium | reverse complement strand
GAGACAGATTCAGTTTAAATATAAAATATTCAATAAAAACAATGCAATAAATAAATTGCAATAATCAATTTTTCGGTACTAAACTTATCCAGTAACAGAGTTTTTGGACTCACTCTTATGTATTAACTGGAATTTAGTTATGGCAATAAAGAAACAAAATGCAGCTAGCGCGAATTCAAAGAAGCGAGGCCGCCCTCCCAAATCTTTAAAAAATGACGTGCCTTCTGCAGACATATTGCATGAGCTATATCGTGATATGTTACTGATAAGGCGTTTCGAGGAAAAAGCTGGCCAACTTTACGGTATGGGTGAAATTGGCGGTTTTTGTCATCTTTATATTGGGCAAGAAGCGGTCGTTGTTGGATTGCAGTCAGTCGCAGAAGACGGTGACTCAATAGTCACATCTTACCGTGACCATGGCCATATGCTGGCCTGTGGTATGGAAGCACGTGGTGTCATGGCCGAATTAACAGGTCGTGAGGGGGGCTATTCCAAAGGCAAGGGCGGCTCTATGCACATGTTTAGCCGTGAAAAGAATTTCTACGGCGGACACGGTATTGTTGCAGCACAAGTTCCAATTGGCGCCGGTTTAGCTTTTGCACATAAATATAAAGGTGATGGCAACGTAAATATGGCCTATTTGGGCGATGGCGCTGTGAATCAAGGTCAAGTGTACGAGACCTTTAACATGGCGGCTTTATGGTCACTTCCGGTGATTTTTGTTATTGAAAATAACCAATATGGTATGGGAACAGCCGTCAATAGAGCGGCTGCCGGCCAAGATTTATGCGATAGAGGCAAAGGTTATGGCATTCCCGGCATGCAGGTAGACGGCATGGATGTCTTAGCAGTAAGAGCTGCTGGTGAGATTGCCTTAGAACATTGCCGCTCTGGTAAAGGGCCATATATCCTAGAGATGAAGACATATCGTTATCGTGGTCACTCTATGTCAGACCCAGCGAAATACCGCACCAGAGAGGAAGTTGATTCTATGCGCAAACAGCATGACCCTATCGATCAATTGAAGGAGTTATTGTTGAGAGAAGGCATTGATGAGGGCGCTCTTAAAGAGGTGGATAAATCAGTAAAACAGATTGTAACTGAGGCTACTGATTTTGCGCTGACCTCACCTTTGCCAGCTGAATCAGAGCTGTTCACCGACATTTTGATAGACGCAGAAACAGCGTAATTGTGATTTTTCAATAAGGAATTTTTGTGATGGCAAATGAAATTAAAATGCCTGCCTTATCTCCAACAATGACGGAGGGGCGTCTATCTAGATGGCTTGTAAAAGTTGGTGATGAATTGCGCTCTGGTGATTTAATCGCTGAGATTGAGACAGATAAAGCCACAATGGAAGTTGAGGCAGTAGATGAGGGGATTGTCACTGAGTTGCTAGTGGATGAGGGCGCTGAGAACGTGGCGGTCGGCACTGTGATTGCAAGACTTGATGGTGATGATGCAGAAACTGCACCGTCGAACAACGAGACGCCGGCACCTATGGTTGTATCTGAGCCAGCCCCTGTCATTCCAGCCTCAACCACCACTTCAACTGTTGCAAGTGAGATAGACTGGGATGGTCCTACCAAAACCCAAACTGTCAGAGAGGCGCTGCGTGATGCTATGGCAGAAGAAATGCGCAATGATGAGCGTGTTTTTGTTATGGGTGAAGAGGTTGCTGAATATCAGGGTGCCTATAAGGTAACGCAAGGCCTACTTGATGAATTTTCAGAAAAAAGAGTGATAGACACACCAATCACTGAACATGGTTTTGCAGGCCTTGGTGTAGGCGCAGCGTTTGGTGAATTGCGTCCTATCATCGAATTCATGACATTTAATTTCTCGATGCAAGCGATTGATCACATTATCAATTCAGCGGCAAAGACACTTTATATGTCAGGTGGTCAAATGGGCTGTCCTATCGTATTTCGTGGACCAAATGGCGCGGCGAGCCGCGTGGCAGCACAACATTCACAATGTTATGCAAGCTGGTATGCCCATTGCCCTGGCCTTAAGGTGGTGTCTCCATGGTCAGCGTCTGATGCTAAGGGGCTTCTGAAATCAGCGATTAGAGATCCTAATCCGGTAATCTTTCTTGAAAATGAAGTTATGTACGGGCAATCATTTGAAGTGCCAGAGCATGATGATTGGACTGTGCCAATTGGTAAAGCAAAGGTTGTTCGTGAAGGTAGTGATGTTACAATCACCGCCTTTTCAATCATGGTTGGCCGCGCATTAGAGGCGGCTGAAGCTTTAGCTGAACAGGGTATTTCAGCAGAGGTAATAGATTTGCGAACCATTCGCCCGCTAGATATCGAAACCATCGTGAATTCAGTAAAGAAGACAAATCATCTTGTATGTACTGAAGAAGGTTTCCCATTTGCTGGCGTTAGCTCTGAAATTGCCATGCAAATCATGGAGCATTGTTTTGATTATTTAGATGCACCGATTGAGCGTGTAACTGGCAAGGATGTGCCTATGCCATATGCTGTGAATCTGGAAAAACTCGCACTGCCACAAATTGATGATATTTTAGCGGCAGTTCATAAATCTTGTTACCGCGAGGGAGGTCGTTAAGATGGCTATTGCAATTAAAATGCCGGCACTCTCGCCAACAATGACAGATGGTACTTTAGCCAAATGGCTGGTCAAAGAAGGCGATGAGGTTCGCTCAGGCG
>WTHW01000117.1 GCA_011526395.1 Alphaproteobacteria bacterium | reverse complement strand
CAGACACACCGCAACCTAGTCAACGATATTTTGAATCTTTGATCTTTAATGAGTTGAATAAGCTGGATGAAGAAAGAGTGGTGTTTATTGAGGCAGAAAGCAGTCGCGTTGGGAACCTCAGTGTTCCTAAAGAACTATGGCATGCTATGGGTCGCGCTTTTGTTATTGAGCTTCAATCAACAAATGCAACGCGGCTACATCTTTTGAAACAAGATTATCATCACTTAATGACACCTGATAGCCCCACTCTAATAAAATTGATAGACGGCATGAGCGCGCGTCACGGGTATGAAGTGACTTCAAATTGGAAACATCTATTGCAAAAGCAAGATTACGACGAATTTGTTACGCACCTTTTGGAAGAGCATTATGATCCTGCCTATCAACGTGCTAGCGCAAAGCATAATAGATTACATATTGGAAAAGTGAGTCTATCTGGTTTTGAACTAGATGACTTTGACCAATGTGCAAAAAAGGCTATGAGTTATGCCGAAAAGCATGTTGGACAATGATAAAATAAAAAAGCGCTATTGCTTATATTTCATCGCTTGACCTTATAATTGGCTGTTGCTATACACAGGACACTGAGTGAAATAGGCTTATAAACTCTTAGGTTTCAAGACTTATTTCGAAGGTTATTCCCCGGTAGCTCAGCGGTAGAGCAAGCGACTGTTAATCGCTTGGCCGGCGGTTCGAATCCGTCCCGGGGAGCCACTTCATTTATCAGAAAATGTTATGTAATCAGCAACGCAGCGGCAAGACATAGTCCTGCCGCATGGCATTGGTTTTTACATGCAGTTGCCGTCCTCGTCACGCCTACAATCAAGCTCTGTTTGGCCATTTTGCTCGAACGCTTTTACACGTTCTTCAACTCTGGCAGCGACTTCTGCCGCTACTTCTGCAGAAACAGCAGATACAACGTCACGTCCAATAGATGCAGCCACTTCTGCTGCCACTTCATTCGCGACATCTCGTGAAATTTTATCAGCTACTTCATCGCCGATTGCTTCGGTTGATGCTGAAATTGCTTGCTTAGCTGCCTCTTGTGTTATCTCTGATGCTTCAGAGTAATTAGCTGCTATTTCTTCGCCCAATATAGCCGTAATTTCCTTTTGAGACTTTCCTACAAGATCTTTCATCTCGAGAACAACAACTGTATCACCAGCCGCAACAGCAAGGGTGCCACCTGAAATGAAATAGCCATGTTCACTAATCATCTTCTTAGCGTACGCTGTTTCATGAGCGGCAACAGCTTTACCACCTGATAGCACTTCACCTTTTTTAATGGTCAAAGCATGTGCTGACATGGTCATCATAGTGGCTACAGAGAATAGAAGTGCAAATTTGCACATTTACTTCACCCTTTAAGAAAAAACTTAATCATTTATAACGCATATCCTTTTTTCAACTGAGCGTCATGCATAAAGGATTAGTTGCTGTTTGGTTGCATAAGCATTATTAGAAAATAGGTGCAAACAACGTTTAAATTAGGAGCCATTTGATATGTGCATGGGTTGCGGAGCTACTTTGATTGAAACCAGTGACGGCAAAAACGCAGACAGCCTAGAAAATATCTTCTGGCTAACTGCATTTTTGCTCTGGTTATTGGCGTTAAATCACGTGAAGTTCCGTTTTCACAGTGATAATGCAAAAGGTTAGTTAAACCTCAGCTTATAGTTTCACCGACACATCAACCTTTTGCTGACTTGCTGCCTTTTCAACAGACCCCCTAAATACCGATAACATTGGTGGCACAATGAATAATGTCGCAATTGTTGATAATGCTAATCCCCCAAAAACAACTGTGCCTATGCCTCTATAAAGCTCGGAGCCGGCACCGGGGAACAAAACTAGCGGCACGAGACCAAATAGAGATGTTAACGTAGACATAAAAATGGGGCGAATACGGTTTCTTGTTGCTTCTACGATAGCATCTTCAACAGCCATGCCGTCTTCTTTGATCTGAAGAACTGTCTGCTCAACAAGCAAAATCGCGTTATTGACAACAATACCAGTCAAAATCACGAAGCCTAGCATTGTGAGCATATCAAGAGGCTGCCTTATAAATTGGTTAATTATAAATAGCCCAATAATGCCGCCAGCTGCCGCTACTGGCACTGCTGCTATGATAACCAAAGGAAGCGTAAAAGAGCGCAACAGGACTACAAGTAATAACAGAATTACGCCGATAGCTATGGCAACATTTGCCTGCATAGCTGTCCATGTTTCAGCTAATGCACTCGCTGCACCGCTTACATTTATGCTCACATTTTTATCACGTGCTGTATCTGTCAATTTTGGTAAGATTTCAGATTCAATTTTTGCAATGGCATCTTCCAGTGCAATAGATTCTTCCGGGCGTAATCGTACAGTAAGAGCCTGCTTACCACCAAGACGGCGTATTGATTGCTCTGCACTGACTATCTGGATATCCGCTAGCTGATCTGCGCGCATAACAGCACCAGAGCGCGTTACAATCGGTAATGCATTCAAATCAGCGAGACTTAGCTCACCAGCTTGACGTCCTTCCATCACCAAATCTATCAAATCGCCTGCGATTGGCACTTCTGTGACAGCGATGCCATCATTGAAAATGTCAATAGCTGTTGCAAATTCAGATGCTGTCATGCCGATACGTGCCAACATATCAGATTTAGGAGATATCTGAATCTGAGGCGTACCAGAATCTAGAGATGGTATAATGCGAAGTTGATTGCCATCATCTTGTGGGAAAGACTCATCAAGTAATTCAGACAAGGATTGTGCCACTGGCAATAGATTCTGAATTGATGGTCCAGTAAGATCAAGAGCAATAGAGCGTGAACCGCCGACAGAACGGCCGAATAATGATGCTTGGAATACAAATGCGCGCGCGCCAGGCTCTGAGAAAACTGGGCGCATAAGCACAGGGCGTAATTGGGTCACTCTATCTGGATCTGCCGCTGTGGCACCGGCAAAACCACCACCGTTAAAAGCAACAAAGAAGAACTTATCAATTTTAGGGTTTTTACCACCTAGCTCTTCTTGCTCCCAAAGTGGCTTTGCTGCCTGTTCCATTTTTTCTGCAATACGAGCTGATTCCTCAATAGAGTATCCCGGCGGAACCAAAATTCTTGCCAGTAAGAAATTTGCATTTCCATCGGGCAGATAATCAAGCTTTGGCATAAAGCGCACTGCAGTTCCAACCGATATTGCCAATAATAGAGCAACCATCACTAGGCCTGTTGTTTTTGCCCTTACGGCGGTCTTTGCATATTTGACGATGCCACTGGCAAACAACTTTGCCACCCAGTCAATGCCGGGTAATGATATAGGATTTGAGAACCTACTCGCTTCCCCTTTTAAAAGATAAGCTGATAGAGCTGGAATAACTGTTACAGAGACGAAAACTGAAATTAATACAGATACCGAAATAGCAATACCAATATCACGGAATAATTGACCTACTGGCAGATCTAGTAAAATCACAGGTATAAATACAATGACTGTCGTTAAGGCTGAGCCTAAAATTGGCGCCCACACTTGACGTGCGCCGTGATACGCTGCCTCGGTAGAAGCAAGCCCAGATTGTCTTAAGCGGAAGATATTTTCCATAGATACAATCGATGCGTCCACAACCATACCCACAGCAAATGCAAGACCTGCTAGTGATATAACATTGATTGAAAGCCCAAGCCCCGCGATTGCAACAAAAGTGCCAATTACGGAAACGGGAATAGCAATAAATATAGCAATGGTTGGCAAAATTGAGCGTAAAAATAATAGCAATATGGTCAAAGCCAAAATGCCGCCAACCCAGATATTTTGCTGAACAAGGTCGATAGCAGATGAGATATAACCTGTCTCGTCATACACGATGTTCAATTTCAAATCATTTTGCGCTAGGACGGTTTGATTTAAAGCATCCACTTTTTCACGCATGACATTCATCGTCTGAACAACGTTTGTGCCCTGCTCTCTTAGCGCATTTATAATAATGGCATCTTGTCCGTTTAATCGTCGATAGCTTGCGCGGCGCTCTATATCAAATTCAATCGTCGCAATGTCAGATAGCAAAACGGGGACAAATAATCCATTTTGCGCTGTTGATGAGCGAACAACAATGTTCATAGCTGTTTCAGGCGTGTAATTAATCGCCTCTGCGCGCACTACATATGTCCGCTTTCCTTCGTTTATTCGACCAACGGTTCTTAGTGTTGTTGCGTTCCTTAGCGCATTTAGCACATCCTGAGCGGTCAGTTGATATGCCGCCATCCGGTCTTCATCAACGATCACGCGCATTTGTTTTGAGCCGCCACCGTTAAAGGTAATCTCTGCGACGCCATTGATACGGCTTAGGGGATCGACGACTTGAGAGCGCACAAAATTGCCTAACCCCTCAACATTGACAGCTTTATCATCACCTGAGGCAGATACTAGTGCGAGCCTTGCAATTGGTGAATCATCTGAATTGGACGTTCTGACCTGCGGCGCGCGTGAATCATTAGGCAAGCCGGTTATGCCTGCCAGTTTAGATAGCAGCACTGTCAGCGCCTTATCCATATCAGTGCCAAGGGTGTATGTCAGTGTTACCCTTGCAGATCCTGTTGATGAGGATGACGAAATCTCTTCAATTTCAGACAAATTGCCAAGTTCTTGTTCAAGTCGACTGACAATTTCTCTGTCGACGTCTACCGGCGCTGCGCCCGGCCATGAGACGCGAACCTGATAGATTGGTTTTTCAATATCCGGAGACATTTGTATGGGTATCGTTGTCAGAGCAAGATAGCCAAACATGATTATAGCGACAATAAATGCTAAAACCGCAACTGGTCTTTCAATGGCAGAACGAATAAGAGCAATCATTTACATCACCTTTCCAGAGAATGGGAATGTAGGTGTATTGCCGTTAGGCAGTCCAGACATTGTTATCATACCAGACATCGTGTCATCAGCTATGGTCCCATCAAAGCTGAGTGTTAGAATACCAAATGGCAGAACAAGTTCAGCATCAAATGCTATTTTGTTATCTGTTTTTTGAACGCGAATTGGCTCACCATCAAATAGGTTTGCCTTGCTAGACAGGGTCAGTTCGCCAGATGAGTCACCACGGCGTGTTTTCCATTCCAAGAGCCATTTAACAGCATCGTCTGCCAGCTCGGTTTGCAACTCTTCCTCTGCCTGCGCAACATTAGTTACGTCTTCATCCATATTTGGTTTTTTACGTGTTGGTGGCTTGCCTTCTTTTACAGCCATGCCATCGGTAAGCCCCTCATTACCTTTGATAATGACACGCTCTCCTACTGCTAAGCCAGTTTGGATGATGACCTTATCTTCGAAGGTGCCACCTAACCGTACAATTTGCCGTTGCGCTTTGCCTTCATTGAACACAAATACCACATGTCCACCTGGCACAGGTAAAATGGCATCTTGAGGAACGACTAGCGACGGTAGTGCCTCTCTTATAGGTATTTGAACATCTATGCGGGCGCCATTAGCAGATGTGGCGCGTGGTAACTCAGACTCGATTGTGAAGCGTGCAGGACGCGTAGAGGTGCGAATATCTTCTTGCGGCAAAGATGTTCTAAATGAGAGTTCAAGTGAATTACCCTGCCCATCAATTCCCGCCACTTTCGGGGATTTTTGAAGATAGCCAATATAAGCTGATGGTACTTCGACCTGAACTTCAAATCCTCTGAAACCCTGAATGCTGGCAATCACTTCTCCCTGCCTTGCAAAGCCAGAACGATATGATGGCAGGGCGATGATAAGGCCATTTACAGGAGCCGTATAGGTGCCATCAGCGATGTCATTTTCAAGTTGTGATTTCTGAATATTAAGACGGTCTAAACTGCGTTTCAAATTATCTTGATTTGCCTTTAGGCGTTCAATGCTTTGCTTTCTTGAAATGACTTGCTGTTTGTTATTCAGCAATGATGACAAAGCTGTTTCTGCGGCCTCTGCAGAAATCGCTTTTTTCTGCGCGAGCATTTGCGCTCTATCAGATCGTTGCATCGCTAATTGCAACTGCTGTTCTGCGACAGCCAATACTTCGGTCTCAAATGATAAATTTTGCACAGTCTGTGTGATTTGAGCCTTAGTATCTGCAATTTGCAATGCCAATAATTCTAGTTGAATTTGAAGATCATCAACATTCTGAGATGCGATTGTGCTTCCTTTGCGGATGAAATCACCTACTTTGAGGTCTTCAATTTTCACTATATCCGCGCGCAATGCTGGTATAACAACCGCTGGCGGCGCAATTACCGCTCCCGGTATCTTGGTCGTATCTGATATCACCATCTCCTCAACAAAAGCAGTTGAAACTGGTGTGCCGCCTCCACGCTGTGCAAAGGATGGCTGTATCAGTGATATAGCAACTAGAGAAGATATTGTGAGAGCTTTTAAGAGCTTAAGCATTGCTGACATGTCCCCGCAAAAAAGTAGAACAGTTACTTAAAGTTTGATTGTGACATAAATTTGTACGACGAGAACGGCGAGAAGATGAAAAAAAGGCACCTTAGGTGCCTTTTTTATTCATTTTTATTTTTTAGGGTAAAGTGCGTTTATTTTATCTTCATACACCGCCCGTATGATATGTCTTTTGGCCTTCAAGGTCGGTGTCATTTGACCATTTTCAGTACCAAAAGGCTCATCTGCCAAAACAAAACGGCGGACCTTTTCGATTTGAGACAAACGGCTATTGGCTCTATCGACAGCTGACTGAACAGCATCTTTTAACGCCTTACTATTAGCGCCAAATTGCTTTACCAAATCATCTGATGGCACGATAACGGCTACTAGCCATGGCCTTTTAT
The DNA here is from genome assembly GCA_011526395.1 of Alphaproteobacteria bacterium. Taxonomy (GTDB): domain Bacteria; phylum Pseudomonadota; class Alphaproteobacteria; order Puniceispirillales; family Puniceispirillaceae; genus UBA685. The sequence continues at coordinate 2,382 of WTHW01000117.1, read as the reverse complement.
CGCCATCTACCATTGTTTGCTCAATCTCTGGCTCAATAGATAGCATGGCTTCAACACGGCTAGGTGCAATGTTATCACCGCCAGAATTCACAATGATGTCCTTTTTGCGGCCAGTGATTGAAATATAACCATCATCTGAGATCTCAGCTATATCACCCGTATATAGCCACCCATCACGTACTGTGTTAGCGGTAGCAACATCGTCATTCCAGTACCCTTTCATGACGCAAGCGCCCCTTGCTAATAGCTCACCATCTTCAGCAATCTTGACCTCGACACCACCAACAGCTGGCCCAACTGTATCAATGCGAATTCTACCAGGCCGGTTTGCAGAAATCAGCGGACTTGCCTCAGTCTGCCCATAACCCTGTAGGATGTTGATGCCGAGCCCTAGGAAGAAGAATCCGATGTCTGGATTAAGAGCAGCGCCGCCTGATACGAAAAATTTTAAACGACCGCCAAGTCTTGCGCGCACCTTGTTACGGACAAGCTTATCTAGCACTTTATCTTGGATTGCCTCCATAAAGGATAGCTTTTCGCCTTTAGCTCTCTTTGCGCCAATCTCCGTTGCTTTGAAGAAAAGCTTCTCACTCAATCCACCTTTGGCTCTGACGCCGCGTGTGATGCGATCGTGCAGTACTTCATATAAGCGTGGAACGGCTGTCATCAAAGATGGCTGCACTTCAGTCAGATTGAGGGCAATCTGATCTGGACTTTCACAATACCAAACTTCGCTTCCCATTTGGAATGGAAGATGCATACCTGCTGTATGCTCATAAGAATGAGATAATGGCAGTAATGATAAAAATCTTGCATTTTCCTTTGCCTGACCTTCATCAAGCAACTCGGCGGCAGCGTCAATATTTGATTGAATAGACTTATGCGTTAACATGACCGCCTTTGGTCTGCCGCCTGTTCCAGATGTATAAATGAAACAGCATGTATCATCTGCTTTTTGCGCACTAATACGAGAGGCAATATCCTTGCATGGCTGATATTCTTCCATTAAGTCACCAAAAAAGCTGACCTTTGTTGATTTATCGCCAACAATATTTTCATCATTGTTAAATGTAACAATTTCTTTGATGTCACTATTTTTTGAGGCAGCAAGAAGTAAACGTGAAGCAACCATGCCGCCTGACGCGAATACGAAACGCGCTCCTGAATGTTCTAGAATATAGCGGTGGTCATCTTCTGTGTTTGTCGTATAAGCCGGAACAACAATTGCCCCAATAGACATGATGGCAAGGTCACAAATCGCCCATTCTGAACGATTTTCAGAGCAAATAACAACACGGTCACCAGCTTTGATATCTTTATCTAACAGGAGACTAGCGCATCTTCTTACCTTATCTGCTATTTCATCCCAGCTTTTACCTAGCCATTGGCCATCAATTTTATCAAAAAGAAATGGTTTTGTGCTATGCAATGCAACACTTGTGAAAAAAGCTTGTGGCAAATTTGCCTCATCCCACTTTTCAGCATTCAAACCCATCATATTCTCCCTCTATCATAAAATGCCGGTCAAAAAATTATAAGTCCGCACCCTTAACAAACTTCTGCAAATCTATTTGTTCGTTGTCCACGCCCAAAGCTGCTAATGTGCCTGTTGGAAAATGCATCATATCAGGCGCAACGTCTTCTGCAGGAACGAACTTGTTTAATAATATAGCTAAACTTGGATTATGACCAATGATCATTATGCTCTTACCCTCAGATGACTTTATAAGCTCATGAAGATAATCTGCAGAAGCATGATAAAGTTGCTCGTCATAAATGACTTCAGATGCTGATAGGCCGTGTTGTTTCATCAAGTCCAATGTTTGACGCGTTCTATCCGCGTCTGAGCAAAGAATGCAATCAGGAGCTTCCAGTTCCTTTGAAAATAGAATCCCGAGCTTTTGAGCGTCAGAAATGCCTATATCTGATAAGGCTCTTTGTTTATCAGTGTCAGCAATCGGTTCTGCTTTAGCATGGCGAACAAGATAAATCGTACGCATTTTGACCTGTCCCCAGTAAATTCTTGGTGTAACACATAGCCATATATTGAGCTTGTATGTCAAACATCTGATGAGTGTATTTGACATAAAAAAGCTTAACTTTATAACATTGTATAACGCAATTAACAGAAAGCATCTTGATGTCCTCGAATTCTTTAAAACACCCAGCAAAAAATTTCCTTGAGCTCGTAGGAAATACACCTTTGATAAGGCTAAATGCTGTATCTGATGCAACAGGTTGTGAGATCTATGGGAAGGCCGAATTTGCCAATCCGGGCGGCTCGGTAAAAGATAGAGCTGCCAAAGGCATCATAGAAGCAGCAGAAGCATCAGGGGCGCTGAAGGAAAATGGCATTATTGTGGAAGGAACAGCTGGTAATAC